>JAUMVQ010000017.1 GCA_030530085.1 Desulfovibrionaceae bacterium
CTTATGGGCGGCACAACATTCGATACGCCTAAGCCAGTCGAGCTGCTCAGCCGCATGCTGAAAATGATAACATTCCAGGATCGTGATGCCATTATCCTGGACTTCTTCTCAGGCTCAGCCACTACCGCCCATGCAGTCATGCAGCTCAACGCCGAAGACGGCGGCAGCCGCAAGTTCATCATGGCGCAGCTGCCGGAAAGGACCGATGAAAAGAGCGAGGCCTTCAAGGCCGGCTACAAGAACATCTGCGAAATCGGCAGGGAACGCATCCGCCGTGCAGCCCTGAAAATTGCCGAAGATCACCCAGGCTCCCATTTTGACGGCGGCTTCCGTGTCCTGAAAATTGACAGCACCAACATGAAGGACGTGTACTACAGGGCTTCCGAGTACTCCCAGGAGATGCTCCCAGGTCTTGAATCCAACATCAAGGACGACCGCACCGATCTTGATCTTCTCTTTGGATGCCTGACAGACTGGGGTCTTCCCCTATCCCTGCCATACAAGTCAGGGCAGATTGATGGCTGTACTGTCCATAACTACAGCAACGGCGCCCTCATTGCCTGCTTTGATGAAAAGGTACCAGACAGCGTTTTCCTAGGCATAGCAAAAAAGCAGCCACAGCGCGCCGTCTTCCGTGACAGCTGCTTTGAGAACAGCCCTTCCAGAATCAATGTCACTGAAATCTTCAGGAATATGGCACCGGACACAGAAATAAAGGTGCTCTAGGCGGGGAAAGCCATACGCATAATGCAGGAAAGCCGCAGGCAATTTGCCTGCGGCTTTCTGTATTTTGTGTCACTGTCTCTCTGTGAGACAATATTTCCTACTCAAAGAAGCTGCGTCCGTATTCCAGGGCTCTCAGGTTGACATCAAGCAGCTTGGCAGGAAGGTAGAGCCGCAGGCTTTCCTCAAAGACATCCACGCCAAAGGGCAGGACGCCTGAGGCACACACTGCAGCCAGCAGCACTGTATTGCCTGCCTGCATGGCACCAGCCTTGAGGCCAAGCTCGCGGCAGGGCAGGAAATGCACCTGGGAAGCGACCTTTTCAACCCTGGCCTTAATATCGTCCAGTGACGGGTACTGGGCCTTGCCCATGGAGACGCTCACAGGAGGCATGGCATCGGAACTGGAAAACACCTGGCCGCCCTTGCGCAGGTAAGGAAGACCGCGCAGCGTTTCCAGGGGCTCAAAGCCCAGCATGAGGTCAGCCTCGCCCGGCTCAAGCTTGGGAGAGCGCCAGCCGCCCAGAAGAAGGACTGATTCCACGACGCCGCCCCTCTGGGCCATGCCGTGCACCTCGCCGGCAACTACATCGACACCGGCATGCAGGGCTGTCCTGGCAAGAAGGGCAGTTGCGGTCAGCGATCCCTGGCCGCCCACGCCTGTAAAGTAAATACGAAGTTTCTTAGTTGCGTCCATTTCCATCATCCTCCCTAGCCGCGCTGCACCAGCTTGAAGCTCTTGGGTGCAACCTGCAGGCAGACGCCGCAGCCTGTGCACAACTCTGAATCAACGGCATAGGCGCCGTCCCTGAGACAGAAGGCAGGACAGGCCAGCGTGTCAAAGCAGCGCTTGGTGTCCTCATTCTGCTGGGAGACAGTGGCATAGCGCTCACCGCCCTTGTGCAGGGCACGGCGGGCATACAGGGCACACGGTTCCTCGCAGATAAGCACGCGCACGCCGTCCAGCTTTGCAAATTCCTGCATGGCATTCATGACGGACTTCAGGTTGAAGGACTTGGCCTTCTTCACCTGGGTAACACCCATGCCGCGCACAATGGACTCGATATCAAGATGCTGGCACAAGTCGCCAAGCTGCTCCTGCATCATGCCTGGGTTGGGCTGGTGGCCGGTCATGGCCGTTGTGCCGTTGTCCAGGATGACCACGATGACGTTCATGCGGTTGAAGACAGCATTGGCAAGGCCGGTCATGCCGGAGTGGAAGAAGGTGGAGTCGCCGATAAAGGCAACCACCTGGCGCTTTGCCATCATGGCAAAGCCGGAACCGCCTGAGATGGACGATCCCATGCAGAACAGAAAGTCTGCGCACTGCAGGGGCGGCAGCATGCCAAGGGTGTAGCAGCCGATGTCAGAGGAATAGATGGCATCGTCGCCAAAGGTCTGCCTGGCAGCATAGAACACAGCCCTGTGCGAGCAGCCGGCACAGAGGTTGGGCGGACGCTTGGGCAGGTCTTCCGCACAGGAAGGAGCTGCATTTTCGCCCTTGATGCCAAGGAAGTCCTGCAGGGCTGCAATGAGCAACGGTGTGGAGTATTCGCCCTGTATGGTGAGCACGCCGCCCTTGCCGCTGATGGCAGTGGCAAGCCCTGCCTTCTGGCAGACAACGCGCACGCCGTTCTCAAGCAGGGGATCGTTTTCCTCAACGACCAGCACCTTGTCGCATTTTTCAAGGAAGGAGCGGATGCGGCCCTCGGGCAGGGGCCAGGTCATGCCCAGTTCCAGCACGCAGACCTTTTCCTTTGCACCAAGTGTTTCCAGGGCATCAGAGACATAGTTCCTGGACACGCCGGAGACGATGATGCCGGCCTTGGGATTTGCGGCAGGCACATGCTCAATGGTGAAGGGGCTTTTTTCGGCAATGGCCATGGCCTTTGCCATGTTCTCCTCAAGAGCCTTGTGGCGCACCTTGGCAACGGCAGGCACAGGCACAAAGCGCAGGGGATTGCGCTTGAAGTCAATGACCTTCTCTTTTTCTGCAGGCAAATCGTCAAAGGAGACGGCGCCGCGCATGTGGTTGACGCGCGTGGTGGTACGCAGGAGAACAGGCTGTTCCAGCTCCCTGGCCACACGGAAGGCCTCCTTGGTCATTTCCTTGGCTTCCTGGGCAGAACAGGGCTCAAAGCAGGGAAGAGAGGCAGCTCTCGCGTAATTGCGGTTATCCTGCTCGTTCTGGGAGGAGTGGAAGCCCGGGTCATCGGCAGACAGGACCACCAGGCCGCCGGGAAGGCCTGTATATGCAGTAGTAAACAGGGGGTCGGCAGCCACGTTGAGGCCCACGTGCTTCATTGTGACCAGGGCCTTGCCTCCGGCCAGGGCAGCACCGCAGGCCACTTCCATGGCTACTTTTTCATTGACCGAGTACTGCAGATAATAGCGGTCGCCTGTGCCGCCTATGCGGCGGAAGGTATCAGGCACTTCCGATGACGGAGTTCCGGGATAACAGGTAACGACGTGGACACCGGCTTCCAGGGCTCCGCGCACAATGGCCTCGTTTCCCAAAAGCAGATGGCGTTCACCCTTTTTCCCCTCAAGCAGAGGATTTTTGCTCATTACGCACTCCTTATAAGAAATCGGCACCGCCACAGGCGGGTGCCGATTTCAGGACAATGAAGAAAGCCTCTCCAGGCTGCATTGGCTGGAAGAGACAGAGAAAATTTTTTGTCTTTACTTGCCTGTATCGGCCTCGTTCTTGGCCATGATGCGCAGGTCCTTGGCACGGAAGGCGCTGTATTCCCTGTCCAGTGCCTGCGGCGCATTTGCAGCCAGTTCCTCGTAGGTCCTGGCTGCGAGCTCATACTGCCCGGCCCTGGATGCGGCCTCGGCCAGCATCATCTTCACCTGCACGCCAGAGGCCTCAGGCAGCCTCGGGGCTATGCCCTGCAAAATCTTGACGCCCTCGTCGTACTTGCCGGCAAAGAGCATTTCCCCAGCCTGGCTGATGGCAGAGGCAAGGCCCAGGGGATTGTCATAATCGGCAGCGGCCACCTTTGCATAGGCTTCGGCTGCCTTTTCCCTGTTGTCCTGGGCTACGGCACTCTGCACCATGGCTACGGCCACGGGAAGCTGCATGGAAGAGGGGCAGGTCTTCTGCAGCTCTTCCAGGGAGGCAATCTGCTTGGCATCTGCAGGATGCTGCATGATCTTGGCTATGGACTCCAGGGTCTCCTGCTGCCTTGAGGTCTGTACATAACGGTACACGGCCGTGCCCAGGAGGGACACGATAAGCAGGACGATGACAGCCACAATATATTTGCTGTTGTTTACGATAAACGTAAACAGGGGACGGCTTTCCGTTGAGACTTCTGACTGGATGTTGTCCAGAAGGGTCTGATCTTGTGCAAGCGGAGAGGAATCAACGCGGGGCATGAAGTGTATCTCCTTTAAGGATTATGACGCTCAAAGGCCGGCCTGTGTGCCCGGCAGCTTTCCGGACACGCAGGCTGCCTTCAGCAGATTATTTGTTAAAGAGCATTTCCTGATAGGTGGGCAGGGACCACAAGTCCTCAGGAATTATGCCTTCAAGGCCGTCGGCTGTCTCGCGTACCCTGGCCATGGCAGGCAGAATTTCCTGGCAGCAACGGGCTGCCCTCTTCTCAAAGCTCTCTTCGCCGGCCACGGACGAGACGATGCCTTCAAGCTCGTCCGTATGCTTTTTCAGCTGGACAAGGCCATTGTTGACCTGGTCCAGGGTCTCGGTCTCTGCCTCGCGGTTCAGGGATCGCAGGGCCTGGGCGGCCGATGCCAGCTGGTTCAGGTAGGAAAGCCCTGCCGGGAAGATCTTTGTCCTGGCAATGCGCATTGTCAGGGCAGCCTCTGTGTTTATGGTCTTGCAGTACTGCTCAAGATAAATCTCGGCCCTGGCCTTTACTTCTGCCTGGTTCATGATCCCGAGGCGCACATAGAGATCCATGACCTCGGGCGACTCAAGCACGGGGATGGCCTCGGGCGCACTGTGCAAATCAGGCAGGCCGCGGCGGACAGCTTCCTTCTGCCATACCTCGGAGTAGCCGTCGCCGTTGAAGATAACGGCGCTGTGCTCTTCCATGACATGGGTGATGAAGCTCTGCAGGGCATCGTTGAAGGACTTGCCTTCCTTGATCTCCCTTTCAAGCCAGTCTGCGGCAAAGCCCAAGGAATCGGCCATGACCGCATTCAGGGCAGTGATGGAATCGGCAGCCGACTGGCTGGATCCTAAGGCACGGAACTCAAAGCGGTTGCCCACAAAGGCTATGGGGCTGGTGCGGTTGCGGTCGCCGGGGTCCCTGGGCAGGTTGGGCAGCGTGTCCACGCCAAGATCCATCATGGTCTTCTTCGTACCGGACTGGGCCTGCTCAAGATGGCCTGAGCGGAAGGCAGCCAGCACTTCTGTCAGCTGGTCGCCCAGGAAGATGGACATGATGGCCGGCGGCGCCTCGTTGGCGCCAAGACGGTGGTCGTTGCTGGCAGAGGCCACGGTGGCGCGCAGAAGGCCGCCGTACTTGTGCACGGCGCGCACCAGTGCGCACACAAAGACCAGGAACTTGGCATTGGCATGGGGCGTGTCGCCAGGATCAAAGAGGGATCCCAGCTCGGCATTGCCCACAGAGTAGTTCAAATGCTTGCCAGAGCCGTTGATGCAGTTGAAGGGCTTTTCATGGAGCAGGCACTTGAGGCCGTGGCGCTTGGCCACGTTGCGCAGGGCTGCCATGATCATGTGGTTGTGATCGACAGCCACGTTGGCCTGCTCAAAGAAGGGCGCAATTTCGTACTGTCCCGGGGCAACCTCGTTGTGGCGGGTGCTCACAGGCACGCCCAGCTTGTAGAGGTAGCGCTCTGTCTCCATCATGAAGGACAGGACGCGCTGGGGAATGACGCCAAAATACTGGTCGCTGAATTCCTGGCCCTTGGCAGGCCTGGCACCAAAGAGGGTGCGCCCTGCCACAAGCAGGTCCTCACGGGCAAAGGTGTAGTTGTTGTCAATGAGGAAGTATTCCTGCTCAAGGCCGGCATAGGCCACGACAGGCAGTTCGGTGTGCACGTTGAAGAGATCAAGGACGCGCCTGGCCTCATGGTTCAGCGCCTGGCCGGAACGCAGCATGGGCGTCTTCTTGTCCAGGACAACACCAGTCCAGGAAAGGAACATGGTGGGGATGCACAGTACGATGCAGTTGGGGCCTTCCTGCAGATAGGCAGGGCTGGTCACGTCCCAGGCCGTGTAGCCGCGCGCCTCAAAGGTGGAACGCAGGCCGCCTGAAGGGAAGGAGGAGCCGTCAGCCTCGCCGCGGATGAGCATGGATCCTGAGAACTCGGCGATGACGCCGCCTGATCCGTCGGGCTTGAGGAAGGTGTCATGCTTTTCGGCTGTCTGCCCTGTCAGGGGATAGAATATATGGGTGTAGTGCGTGGCACCGTGCTCTATGGCCCAGTCCTTCATGACGGCAGCCACAGTGTCGGCAATAGCCGGATCCAGGGTCTCGCCATAGCGTATGGTCTTGACCAGGGAACGGTAGACAGCCTTGGGCAGGCGCTCGCGCATCACCTTGTCATTAAATACATTGCAGCCAAACAATTCTGTAGGCTTGACATCCCTGTAGCTGAAGCCTGTTGAATCGGGATTATAGGTAGTGATGGCCTGGATGGCACTCTGCCGTGCGGACATCTTGCTCATGACTGACTCCTGGCGCCGTCTTCTGTCTGTACTGAACTTATGAAAAAATCCTGCTGGCAGCAGGACCTTCTATTTTACAGAAAGAATCTCGATATCGAAGATAAGGTCCTTGCCGGCCATGGGCTGGTTGGCATCAAGGGTAATTTCCTTGTCAGACACAGCGCTGATAACGGCGTAGATGCACTGTCCCTTGTCGTTGGTGAGCTGGATGGGCGTACCAATCTCGGCGGGAATGTTGGCAGGCACATGGGAACGGTCAACAGAGAAGACAAGCTCAGGATTCACAGGGCCGTAGGCTTCCTCGCAGGGAATCTCCACTGTAAAGCGGTCGCCAACCTCGCGGCCCTTCACTCCGTTTTCAAAGCCGGCAATGAGCTGCCCGCGGCCTACGGTGAACTCCAGGGGCTCACGGCCTTCGCGCCTTGATGAATCAAACTCGGTTCCGTCCTTCAGGGTGCCGACATAGTGAACTTTGACAGTATCGCCGTTTTCAATGGCCATGGGGAGATTCTCCTTAAATGATATTGGGGTAAGAGGGGTAACTGGAATGAGCAGAAAGAAAGCCTGCAGGCATATATTCTGCCATATGCTGCCCCTTCCCGGCCCGTTTGCATTTGATCTTGTACTCATATCCTAAACAACAATGAGAAACAAGAAGCCAGTTTTAAGAGCACTGCCCGGCCGTGGTCCTGCATGGCGACTATGGAGATCACTTGTCTTGACACACCCTTTTGCGGGAACTACAAAGTACTTTCTACCTTGATCAGACGTTCAGTCCGTTCCTTCCCCCGTCCCAGGCTTAACCAGGCTCAGGACAGCTGAACATCATTATACATGCCCTGCCTTTTTTCTGCGTTGATGCCGCAAACCTATCCGGACGCCCGGCCCAGCATGCACTCCCTTCCCTGCTCTTTGGACAGCACAGACTGCCCTTTAAGCAGATGGCTGCCAAACAAGCATGCACCGGCTGTTTCTCCCCCGGCTTTAAGGGAAAATGCTGTATCCTCTGCACGCAGCTTTTTCGGAGAATAACTGTGACAGACATCCGCTCTGCCTATACGGACAGCATCAGCTTTTTCGGCCCGCTTGAGCCGGCCGCCCTTGCCGAACAGTACGGCACGCCCCTCTATGTGTACAACGAGAGCATTTTGCGCCAGCGCTGCTCTGAACTGAAAAACCTCTGCAAGGTCCCGGGCTTTGGCGTCAACTACTCGGTCAAGGCCAATTCCAACCCTGCCCTGCTGGCCATTGTCCGCGAGGAAGGACTGGTTGTGGATGCCATGAGCCCCGGCGAGCTGCACATGGACCTTCTGGCCGGCTACAAGGAAGAGGACATCCTCTATATATCCAACAACATTTCTGCTGCAGAGATGCGCAATGCCATTGACCACCACCTTGTGGTCAGCGTTGACTCCCTCTCCCAGCTTGACATGTACGGCAGCTTCAACCCCGGCGGCAGCGTCATGATACGCTTAAACCCCGGCATAGGCGCAGGACACCACAAAAAGGTCATTACCGCAGGCAAGGAAACAAAGTTCGGCATCCTGCCCGAAGACCTGCCTGCCGTGCAGAGCCTGCTTGAAAAGCATCACTTAACGCTTGCCGGCGTCAACCAGCACATCGGCTCCTGCTTCATGGAGCCTGACGGCTATATCAAGGCCTGCTCGGTGCTTTTGTCCCTCATTGACGGCATGCCCGAGTCCATGCGCTCTCATATAAATATCATCGACTTTGGCGGCGGCTTTGGCATCCCCTACCACAAGTACGAAGGGGAAGCCCGCCTTGATCTTGCAGCCTTAGGCTCAGGCCTCGATGAGATTCTCTTTGCCTGGAAGGAAAAGACAGGCTATACAGGACGCTTCCTCATTGAGCCTGGCCGCTATATTGTCGCCGAGTGCTCTGTGCTCCTGGGCACAGTGGAGGCAGTCAAGAACAATGGCGAGCGCCGCTATGCAGGAACCGACTTGGGCTTCAACGTCCTGCAGAGGCCTGTCATGTACGGATCCTTCCACGACGTGGAAATCTATGGAAAGGACAAGAATGCTTCCAGGGCTGAGATGCCGCAGACCATTTCAGGCAATATCTGCGAAAGCGGCGACATCCTGGCCAAGGACCGCCTGCTTCCCGAGATGCACGAGGGAGACATTGTAGGCATCCTGGACGCCGGAGCCTACGGCTTCTCCATGTCCTCAAGCTACAATACGCGCTTTATGCCTGCCGAAGTCCTTATTACAAAGGATGGAGAGGCAAGGCTCATCCGCCGCAGGCAGACCTATGAGGATCTGACTGCAGCCCTCGTCCGCTAGCTTTTCCAAAGGCACAAGCAAGTTTCATATCAGCGGGCTTGCAGGATTTTTGCCTGCAAGGCCTCATTGCAGAACAGGGAAACAGCCTCACGGCTGTTCCCCTGTCTTGTTATCTTAAGGCTTCTTCCAGCAGCAATGTCTTCCCCCGGACTGTCCACTTCACCCAAAGCCATCTGGCAGCTCACCTGGCCACAGGTCGTCATGACATACATCATCTTTGTCATGAGCCTTGTGCCTATTCTGGCTGCAGGGCACCTTTCTGCCTCAACCCAGGCAGCCCTTGGCATGATAGTGCAGTGCAACCTCTTTCTCACTGTGCTCAGCATGGGGCTGGCTGCCGGAGCTACGTCTGTCATAAGCCAGGCCATGGGAGCAGGAGAGGCTGATCACGCAAAAAAATACATAGCCACCACCCTGGCCCTAAGCGCCCTGCTGGGCCTTGGCATGAGCGCCATCGGCCTCGCATTCAGGGAAGAAATACTGCATCTTGTGCGCCTGCCGGCTTCAACGCTCAATGAGGCAGACACGCTCTTTGGCATCTTCATGCTGGGCCTGCCCTTTGTCTATGTCTACTCGGCATCGGGTGTCATCTTCCGCGCCACAAGGCAGGTCATCCTGCCCCTGGTAGTCATGGCCGTCGTCGCCTGCGTGCAGGCTGTTGTCTGCTTTGGCACCAGCTTCGGCATGTTCGGCCTGCCGGATCTGGGCTTCAAGGGCATTGCCATGGCAAACGTGGCAGCCAATGCCCTGGGTGCCTTCATCAACTGCATTCTGCTTGCCTCAAAAGGATATCTGGGCAGGGCCTCGCTGCCATCCCTTTCCTGGCTGAAAGAAAGGCTGCCGTATCTTGCAGGCGTCACAGTGCCAGCCTGCCTTTCCAACGCAGTCTGGCATTCAGGATACATCGTCCTCTTTGTGCTGACAGCCTCAGTCCCCTGCGACAATGTCTTTGCCCTGGCAGGGCTCACGGCGGGGCTGCGCATAGAAGGCTTTCTTTTCATGCCGGCCATGGCCTTCAGCATGTCGGCCTCCATCATGGTCGGCAACTGCCTTGGTGCAGGAGACCAGGACAATGCTCGCAGGACAGCCTCCTCGCTGCTCTATTCTGCCGTCGTCCTGATGAGCATCATTGCCTGCATCATCTGGCCGTTCAGGGAAGATCTTGCCCATATCTTAAGCACCAATCCGGACACCTGCGCCTATATCGTCACCTATCTGGACTACAACCTGCTGGCAACGCCCTTCTCCATCGGGTCCACCGTGCTTGGCGGCGTCATGACAGGGGCAGGGGCAACCAAAATCAGCTTCATGGTCTTTGGCTGCACAATCTGGCTGGTGCGCCTGCCACTCGGCTATCTCTTAGGACATATTGCGCTGCAGAACGCCTCCGGCATCTACCTTGCCATGGTCTGCTCACAGGTTGTGCAGGCGCTCATCATGTTTATCATATTCAAAAGGGACCGCTGGATGCAGTACGCCATGTACGCAGACAGGGACAAGGGTAGTTCCGGCACAGGTTCCCGCTCAGCCGCCTGACACTGCAGACAATTGGAAATATTATGAATATACAGCTTTTTCATCCTGTTTCCCTTGAGGAAACAGATCTCTTTTACCCGTACTGGGACAAGACACCGGAGCGGGCCATGACCTACAGCATGGTCACGCTCTGGGGCTGGAAGCACTATAACGACCTGGAATGGGCCTTTGACAAGGATCTTTGCTGGATAAGGCCTACAAAGTTTGAGCCTGACCTCTACTGGGCCCCTGTGGGCGACTGGCAGGCAGCTGACTGGGAGCGTGTCCTTGAAAAAGGCATGCGCTTTATCTGCGTTCCCGAGTCCCTGGCAAAACTTTGGGCTGACCGCCTGGGGGACCGCATCCATATTGAGGAAGACAGGGGGCAGTTCGAGTATATCTACAGGACTGAGGATCTGGCCAACCTTTCTGGCAACCGCTACCACAAGAAAAAGAACCATCTCTCAGCCTACAAGAAGGCCTTCGGGGAGCCTGACTACCGCCCCATCAGCGACAGCATCATAGAAGACTGCCTGGCCTTGCAGGACACCTGGTGCCAGTGGAACGACTGTGCCGGATCCGAGACGCTGGCAGGGGAAAACTATTCCCTTAACCTTCTGCTCTCCCATTTCAACAAGTTCCGCAACCTCTGCGGCGGCGCCCTCTACATCAATGACGAAATCGTCGCCTTTTCCATAGGCGAGCGCCTGGACGACGCCACCATGGGCGTGCACTACGAAAAGGGCATGAGCAGCATACGCGGCGTCTACCAGGCCATGAACTGGGCCTTTGTCAACAATGAGTGCAGGGGCATCCCCTATATCAACAGGGCCGAGGACATGGACGATGACGGCCTGCGCCAGGCAAAACTGTCCTACCACCCTGCCTGTTTCCTGAAAAAGTACACGGTCACTATCTCCTGAAGGCAGCCGCATTTCCCGATGGCATAAACAGCTCACAAGCCACATGCCGCTGGCAGGGATCCTGTCTTCAAAAAAGGCAGTGCGTTTGAGTTTCAAGGGCAGATGGGCTATATTGCGTGCCGAAAAATTGCTGTGATGTTATTGTCTGTCCTACATCAGCGACACAAATCAAAAAACACAAGGCCCTGTTCTGCCAAAAGGCGGCAGCACAGTGTCAAGGAGAGTCCATGCGCCCAGGTCCTGCTTCCCTTAAATCTCTTTTAGGCATCCCCTGTCTGATTGCATGCTTCATGCTTTTAAGCGCCTGCGGCACGGCACAGAGGCCTGCGCCTTCCAGGCCAAACTACAGCTACGGCCAGGAAATCAGGGATTTGCGCACCATGCCGCAGAACCTGGAATCCTACCTGGGTTCCGACCGCAACCAGCCCATACTGTCCAGGTCTGAGGCGGCAAGCGCCATGAGCAAGTGGAACACGCGCTTCTTCTCTTCCTGGCATATGTCAAAGCCGTCAATAAGCAGGAAAGAGGCCGAGCTCATGCTGAAAAGGAAGGCCCGCGGCTGGAAGAACGGGCGATCCCAATGGCAGGATCACGAATGGCAGGCCATGCGCAGCAATGCCGGCATGAACAGCTGGCCCAACACCAACGCCAAGGGCATCACCATACGCTCTGCCAATTTGCGCGAGATGCCCACGACTGAGGGCCGCTACTCAGAGCCCACCTCTAATCCCAGGGAAAATCCCTTTGACCTTTTCCAGTACTCGCGCCTGCCCATGGGTATGCCGGTCCTTCTCTGCCACAAGAGCAGGGACGGACGCTGGTACTATGCTGAGACGCCCCTTGCCAGCGGCTGGATAGCGGCCAACGACCTGGCCATAGTTTCAGACTCTTTTGCTGACGCCTGGGAAGGTGCCGCCAAGGCAGCCTTTATTGAGGAAAACATTCCCCTTGCCGGCGGACGTACCGGCGAAATCGGCGTTGTTCTGCCTTCTGCCGGAGCAAATGCCGTCATGATCCCGACCAGGGACAGTCAGGGCTATGCTGCCATGAAGGCTGTCCAGGTACCTGGGGGAAGCACTGCCTCCATGCCCATGACCATGACGCCTGCCAATGTGGCCAGCCTTGGCAACAAGATGATTGGCCAGAAATACGGCTGGGGCGGCATGCTTGGCCTGCGCGACTGCTCTTCCATGACCAGGGACCTTATGACGCCCTTCGGCATCTGGCTTCCCCGCAACTCCCAGGCCCAGGCAAGGGCCGGCAACCAGATTTCTCTCTCTGGCCTCTCGGGCGCTTCTGCCAAGGAGCGCGCTGTTCTTGCCCAGGGCGTTCCCTTTGCGTCGCTGCTGACGCTTAAGGGCCATGTGACCTTCTATGTAGGATCGTACAAGGGCAGGCCCGTCATCCTGCACGACTTGTGGGGCATCCGCGTTGACGAAGGCCCGGGCGAGGACGACAGGCTCATCATAGGCCGTGTGGTGGTGACAGGCATGACGCCTGGCGCAGAACTGCCCAATTTGCACAACAATTCCACTATCGGCGACCGCTTCCACTCCCTCACCATCCTGGGAGGAAGCCCCAGGTAAGCACCTGAGGCAGGATGCACCATGATGCTTTCCCAGACTGTCGCAGCAGAGGATCTTAAAAACGGCAAAGGCCCGCGCCTGGACCAGTTCCTGGTGCGCCTTGCAGCCGGGGATGCCTCCCCCTGCTCCGGGGTGAATGCCGGTGAAGATGCCGGTGAGGATGATGGAGAAGGCTGTCCTGCAAAGCCCTCAGGCATTTCCAGGGAAAGCATCAAGCGCGGCATTGCTGACGGCCTTTGCCGTGTCAACGGCACAGTCGCAAGCCAGCCGTCCCTGCGCCTGAAACTGAACGACACAGTGGAATTTGCCGTGCCGGAGGCAGAGGAAAATGCCGTCCCCGAGGAAGGCGATATAGAAGTCCTCTGGGAAGACAAGGATCTGCTTGTGCTCTCAAAGCCTGCCGGCATTGTTGTCCACCCCTGCCCGTCCTGTCCTTCGGGCACGCTCATACAAAGGGTCCTCTTCCACTACCCTGACATTGCCTCCATGGGCGGCCTGCGCCCTGGCGTTGTGCACCGCCTGGACAAGGAAACCAGCGGCCTCATCATAGTGGCCCGCAATGAAAAGACGAGGCTTGCCCTGTCAGATGCTTTTGCCGAAAGGGAAATCCATAAGGAATACCTGGCCATAGTCCGGGGCAGGCCGGAGCAGGAAGGCTCCATTGACAAAAGCATAGGACGGCATCCGGAGATAAAGACACGCATGGCCTGCGTTCCTGTCTCGCAGGGAGGGCGCGAGGCAAGAACAGACTATACGACATTGTGGACGGCTGAAGACAATACGGCTTCCCTGGTGCGGGTACGCATACACTCAGGCCGCACCCACCAGATACGGGTCCACATGACATCCCTGGGGCATCCCCTGCTTGGGGATGCGACCTATGCCGAGGGGCAGTTTTTTAAGGCAAGGGACATGGCCCCAAGAGTTATGCTGCATGCCTGGCACCTTACCTTTGCGCATCCTGCAAGCGGCAGGGAAATGGAGTTTTTCCTGCCGCCGCCTTCAGACATGGAAGAATGCCTGCTGCATCTTGCCACCAAAACACAATGCGTGGTGGTGACAGGAAGCCCGGGATCGGGCAAGTCTTCCCTGCTCAGACTCTTTGCTGATGCCGGCATAAGCACGATTAGTGCCGATGAACTTGTATCAGGATATTATGCGAAGAACGGCCCTGTTGCTTCCTTTTTGCATACACGCTTCGGGGATGATGCCCTGGATAAGGATGGTTCAGTGGACAGGACCTGGCTTATGCAGCTCTTTACAGAGGAGCCAGGCATACGCCGTGAAACAGAAGCCTATGTGCACGCCCTTGTGCTGCGCGATACAGAGGACTTCTTCAAAGCCTGCACAGAGAGGGGCGATCGCAGGGCAGTGGCTGAAATCCCACTCTATTTTGAATGCGCCTTCCACAAGAAGCTTTCTTCCTGGAAGCCTCTCTGCATAGGTGTCAGGGCAGGCATTGCCAAAAGGACTGAACGCCTCTCCCAGAACAGGGGCTGGACAAGGGAAAAATGCGCCAGCATAGAGAGCTGGCAGTTTGAGGAAGAAAAGAAGCTTTCCTTATGCCAGCTGGCTATAGACAACAGCGGCAGGGAAGAGGACCTGAAGTTGGCCTTTTCCTCACAGCTTGTCCCTGCCCTTGACGATGTTATTGCAAAAAAGGAAGCTGGTTTAAGGAAATTTCTTGCTTCTGTCTGGGGAACAAGGCGCACGCCAGGAAAGTAAGGCAGGCTTAAGGCCTGCATGTTGGGTTATCAGGCTGGGATTATAAGGCACGGCCGGAAGGACAGTATGGCACACGACAAAAAGCTGAACAAAACCAATGCCGCAAGGCTGCTGGACGAGCTTGGCATAGACTATTCCATGAGCTCGGCGGAGGTGGATCTCTCCGACCTCTCAGCCGTCACCATGGCTGCAAAGCTGGGCGCCGATCCGGCACAGGTTTTCAAGACTCTGGTAGCCCGCGGCGACAAGACAGGCGTTATCATGGCCTGCATTCCGGCGGCTGCGGAACTGGACTTGAAGGCGCTGGCCCATTTTTCTGGCAACAAGCGCGTGGAGATGGTGCACTTGAAGGAAGTACAGCCCCTTACCGGGTATATGCGCGGAGGCTGTTCCCCTCTGGCAGGGAAAAAGGACTATCCCGTCTTCATTGACGAGACGGCCATACTGCATGAAAGGGTCTATGTGAGTGCCGGACTGCGCGGCGTGCAGCTGAACCTTGCGCCGGACGATCTGCTGCGGGCCTGCCACGGGCAGTACTGTGCCATTGCCCGCCTGGACGAGGGCACGGGAGAACTGTAAGGCAGGCTAAGCAAAAAGCTTTCTCAAATATACTTTTTATGCCGGTCTTTTGTCATTTAGTGCCGGCAGGAACAAGGTAACATCTGGGGAATGACCTGTTCTTTCACATAAGGCCAGAAGGCGCCGGGGGAAAGCGCACTGGCAGCCAGTTTTACGCATGCTTTCCGTCACAGGGAGTACACACATTTGCTTCTGGCAGGCCGTCTGCGCAGGCCTGGCAGATGCCGTCGTATTCGATACGGCTGCTCAGCACCTCTGAAAAGCCATGCACATGCATGGAATGCACGTCCGGAAGATGTACTTCCCCGGGGACGTCGGCAACACGTCCGCATGAGACACAGCGTATATGCTGGTGCGGCTTCACATTGCCGTCAAAGCGCTTTACGTTTCCGGGGGTCTCCAGCTTGAGAATGGTTCCCGCATCCGAAAGGAAACACAGGTTGCGGTACACTGTTCCCAGACTGATACGGGGCATTCTTGTACGCACAATCTGATACAGTTCATCCGCAGTGGGATGTGTGGTCAGCTTGCGCAATTCCTCAAGAATAACTGCACGCTGACGGGTCATGCGTGTCTGATGCTGTAGTGTCTGCATAAAGTATACCTCTTTACTAGCCAATTGTTATGTAATCAGTAACTATTCCTCTTAACTTTGTCAATAAAATTGCATTTCTTTTTTATTGTGCGGAAAAACAAACAGATAGGGGACAGCCCTGTAACAGGGTATTTTGCCTGTTTTTAGTCAAAAAGGCGCTGGCAGTGCCTGCAGAAAACAGTGCCGCGGCCTCCGATTTCTGTCCTTTCAAGCGGCTTGCCGCAGTTTTTGCAGGGCTCGCCCTTTCTGCCGTAAACAGCAAAGTAATTCTGAAAGGCGCCCACATTGCCGTCTGCGTCCTGGTAGTCACGGATGGAACTGCCGCACTCATCAATAGAAAGCAGGAGAATGCGGCAAAGTTCGCGGTACAAAAGGCGCAACTTTTCAGGAGGCACGCTGTCAGCAATACTTGAAGGATGGATACCGGCCGCAAAGAGCGACTCGTCCGTATAGATATTGCCGACTCCGGCAAGCCTTGTCTGGTCCAGCAATACCTTTTTGATGGCCCTCTTCCCCTTCATGGCCTGCACAAAGGCTTCTTCCCCCATTTCAAGCGGCTCAGGGCCAAGCTTTGTCCAGGAAGGCCACAGGGCAAGGTCTTCTTCAGTGCCGGCAAAGAGACGCCCGAACTTGCGCACATCATGAAAAACCAGGGCGCAGGAAGCAGTGCTGTCCTTACGATCCCCAAGCAGGAAGAGGCCTCTTGAATGCTTGTCCAGAAAGCTGTCCGGAAAGTCAGGGGACGAAGTTTGCGGCCTCTCATAGGCCATCAGCCTTCCTGTCATGCGTAAGTGCGCCACCAGGCAGAGACTTGTGCAACATTTTAAGAGGTGCACGACGATATACTTGCCGCGCCTACTTACATCCGTGACGGAGGCCTGGCACAATGTATCAAGGGGCCTGCTGCCGGATGCAAGGAAGGACGTGCCAAAAGTGCGCACATTAAGGACAGTCCTGCCCAGAATATGGGGCTTAAGCGTGCGGACAACGGTTTCTACTTCAGGCAGTTCAGGCATTTATTCTCCTTGCAGCAAAAGTGAGGCAGCTTCTTTCCAGATGGCAGGGACAGCATGGAAACAGCGAAAGTCCTGTTTTTCAGACATACACAATCGACCTGCTTAGCACCATACAGCCATGCCTTCAAGAAAGGCTGCGCCTCTCAGGCTGCTGCCAGTATGCACCATCAGAGGATGAAACAGAGGATGCACCAGGAATACACAGCACAAGGCAAAAGAAGAGGCCTGGCAGGTGCAGGGAGATTTTCCCAAAGCCTTGCAGAGGCTCATTAGAGTACATTGCAGATGCACTGCTTATTGCAACAAATAACCGTCAGACTGTAGACCATTTTCTCTTTTAAGAGTATGGTTGTACCAATGTAAACAAGTATGCCCTTTTCAGCCCAGGCTGTTTTGCAGGCATGCATGTTGCTATCCTAACCGGCTCTGTTTTCTTTCCCCTGCGTAAACAGAACAGCTTAGCAAAAACAGGGGGCTTCGGTAATCTTTAGGGAGGTCCCGATGAAACGTATTCATGCGTTACTGCTTATCTGCGCCTTTATGTTCGGCGCAGCCTGCCTGCATGCCGCTCCTGCACAGAGCGCAACAGTCATCAAGATTGCAGGTATGAAACCTGAAGGTGTGCCCGAGACCATCGTCATGCACAGGTTTGGCGAAATTCTCGAAAAACTGTCCAACGGCAAGTACAAGGTCGAGGTATATCCCAACAGCACGCTGGGCAAGGAAGACGCCTACATTGCCAACACCCGCAAAGGTGTTATCAAAATGTGTGCCACCGGCACCCAGACTTCCTCTCTGCAGGCTTCCATGGGCATGCTTGAGACCCCCATGCTGTTTGACAGCTATGAGCACGCCCACAAGGCCATGAATGGCAAGACCTTCGAGCTCATCCACAAGGGATTCCCCGAAAAGTCCGGCCTGCGCATGATCAATGCCTTCCCTCTTGGCTTCAGAAACTTCTACACCAAGAACGAAGTGAAGAGCATCAACGACATCAAGGGCCTGCGCATGCGTGTGCCCAACATCCCCCTGTACACCAACTTTGCCAAGGAATGCGGCATCTCCGGACAGCCCATGCCCTTCGCCGAAGTTCCTGCCGCTCTTGACCAGGGCGTCATCGACGGCGGCGACTCTCCCCTCGGCGACATCGTTGCCGACAAGATGTACGAGAAGTGCCCCGTTGTCACCCAGACCCGTCACATCCTCGTGATCCACGGCCTGTACATCAACGAGAAGTTCTACCAGGGCCTGCCCGCCCAGGATCGTGCCTGGTTTGATCAGGCTGCCAAGGAATCCGCCGAAGAGTGCTGGGCCAACGCCATCGCCATCGACGACAAGGCCGCCAAGGAAGTTATCGCTCACAAGGGCCGCGTGCTTGAGCCCACTCCTGAGCTCAAGAAGTTCATGAAGGAAGCCGGCGAGCGCAGCTGGACCCTGTTCACGGATCCCAAGTCCAAGAACTACGTCCCCAACGCCAAGGAAATCCTCGACAGCGCAGCTGCCTACAAGTAGTTAATTAAAATGCAGGGGTTGCGGTCTTTACGGCCGTAACCCCTTTTTCAGGCCTGAACTGGTTCAGCCACTTCATCCCTGAAACAGTATTTTGTCCGTATGGAGCCAATATTATGGCCAACACCCAACAACAGTCTCAACCCCTGAACGCTCCCAAGGCAACGGATATTGCAGAATCAAAAAATCAGGAAAAGAGCCACGGCGGACGTTTCCTTTTTGAGCTCTTCTGCGCCATCATCTTTCTGAGCATGATTGCCCTGGTCACATACAATGCCTTTCTCCGTTATGCCTTCAGGTCGAGCTTCCCTCCCAGTGAGGAATGGGCACGC
>JAUMVQ010000018.1 GCA_030530085.1 Desulfovibrionaceae bacterium
TAGATGGCGACGGCAATTCCTGGTATATGGGCGGCGGCATCCTGGCCAAGATGGAGTTTTTGCAGACAGGCCCAGGCCACTTCTACCTGGAAGGATCTGCCCACATGGGCACCCTGCATAACGAATACGACAGCAACGACCTCTATGACAGAAACGGCAACGTTGCCAAATTTGACATGGACAGCCCCTACTACAGCCTGCATGGCGGCATTGGCTATGTCTGGAACATGGCAGAAGGCCATGACCTTGACATCTACGGCAAGTATATCTGGACTCGTGTGCAGGGCTCGGACGACACGCTGACAACCAAGGACAAGTTTGAATACGACGACATGGATTCCAACAGGGTCCGCTTTGGCGTGAGATACACCTACAAGGGATCCGAGCGCTTCAAGCCTTATGTGGGAGCAGCCTTTGAGCATGAGTTCTCCGGCTCCTGCGATTCAAGGGTGTACGGCCATTCCGTGGCAGCACCGAGCTTTGAGGGCAGTTCCGGCATGGGCGAACTTGGCCTTATGATGAAGCCCACCGAAGACCTGCCTCTTTCCATCAACCTTGGCGTGCAGGGCTATGTCGGGCAGAAGCAAGGCGTTTCCGGCAACTGCAACATCATGTATGAATTTTAATCCTGCCAGCCTGAGCCTGACACGCGCATAATCAAAAAGACATCCTTCCCTGTACAAGATGCAGTGAAGGATGTCTTTTTTAATGCTGTTTTTGAAATCAGCCCTGTTTTCCTTTTGCTATGCCAGCCGGCAACGGAAATCATCGTAGCCAAAGACGTGCATCAGGGTGAAGACATCTTTGCCGCTTATTCCGTCCACCAGGCCTAAGGACGGCAGGCGTAGCCCATTGAAGGTGGTCGTCTTTACTGTCGAGTAAATGGCCATGTCCTGGAAGATAAGGCGCTGTCCCACAGAAAGAGGCTCTGCAAAGCCGTACTCGCCAAAGCTGTCCCCGGCGAGGCAGCTTTTGCCGCCTATGCGGCAGGCCCATGCCCCCTCTTCAGCCGTAACGGCCTTTTGCAGGCCCTTGCTCGTCTCATAGACAATGTCTGGCCTGTAGGGCATCTCCAGAACATCCGGCGTGTGGCAGGCTGCCGATATGTCCAGCTGTACCAGGGGCATGTCGGCTTCTGTTATATCCAGGACCGTTGCCACCAGATAGCCTGCATTGAGGGCCACGGCCTCGCCAGGCTCAACATATATCTGGGCATTCCAGCGCTCTTTCAGTGCGTTGAGGCGCGAGCAGAGCAGATCCAGCTTGTAGCCTTCCCTTGTTATGTGATGGCCGCCGCCAACGTTGATCCAGCTGCAGTGCTCAAGGAAGGGCGCAAAATTCGCTTCCACGGCATCGGCAGTCCTGGCAAAGGCATCGGCATCCTGCTCGCACAGGGTGTGGAAATGCAGGCCTGAGAGCCCCTCGCTCATGATGCCGTCAGGCATGTGCCTGCGCCGTATGCCAAGGCGCGATCCTGCAGAACAGGGATCGTACATGGGCACAGCGCCCTCAGAGTGCTCAGGGTTGATGCGAAGGCCGCATTCTATATGCCTGCCGGCCTGCTCCACTATGGGGCGGAACTGCCGCCACTGCCGGACAGAATTGAAGACCAGGCTGTCGGCAAAGGTGGCAAGCTCCCTGATTTCGTCCTCAGTCCAGGCTGCGGCAAAGGCATGCACCTCGCCTCCGAAGTCCTCATGTCCCAGCCTGGCCTCGTCCACGGAACTGGCACAGGTGCCCCATAAGGGGCCCTGCTTTGCCCTGGAGAGCACATGGAAGGTCTTCCAGCAGGCAAAGCACTTCAAGGCCAGCAGGATTTTTGCACCCGTCCTTTTTTGGACCTCGTCAAGCAGGGCCGCATTGGCCCTCAGTTTGTCCATGTCAGCCACAAAGCAGGGAGACGGGACCTGCTGGCTGAGCAAGAGCTGTTCGTGTGCCATGCTGCTAGAGGCTTTCCTGGTCTGTTACGTCAACGCAGGTCCAGGGCAGGCCGTAAGCTGCCAGATCCTTCAGGAAGGGATCGGGATCCTGCTGCTCCATGTTCCAGACACCGGGCTTAAGCCAGGTCTTGTCGCAGATCATCTTGGCGCCGACCATGGCAGGAACGCCTGTCGTGTAGGAAATGGCCTGGGAGCCCACTTCCTTGTAGCACTCTTCATGGCAGCAGACATTGTAGATATAGACGCTTTTTTCAGCGCCGTCCTTCATGCCGCGCATGACGTTGCCAATGCAGGTATAGCCATGCGTCCTTGCGCCCAGGCTTGAGGGATCAGGCAGAAGATGCGCCAGGAACTGTATGGGCACAATTTCCTGTCCCTTGTATTTGACAGGGGCAATGCCGGTCATGCCGACGTTCTTGAGGACTGAGAGGTGCTTTAAGTAATTGTCTGAGAAGGTCATCCAGAAACGGGCGCGCTTCAGGCCCTTGAGGTTCAGAGCCAGGCTCTCCAGCTCCTCATGGTACATGAGGTAGCATTTCTTGGTGCCTATGCCCTGGGGGAAGGTGTAGTCCATGGACCAGGAAAGAGGAGCGGTCTGCACCCATTCGCCGCGTTCCCAGTAGCGGCCTTTGGCCGACACTTCGCGGATGTTGATTTCCGGGTTGAAGTTGGTGGCAAAGGGCAGGCCGTGATCGCCGGCATTGCAGTCGATAATATCGAGGACATGCACCTCATCCAGTTCATGCTTCATGACCCAGGCTGCAAAAACGTTGGTGACGCCTGGATCAAAGCCAGATCCCAGCAGGGCTGTCAGGCCCTTGTCACGGAAACGGTCCTGGTAGGCCCACTGCCACTTGTACTCAAAGCGGGCTGTGTCCAGCGGCTCGTAGTTGGCCGTGTCAAGATAGTGGACGCCGCATTCCAGGCAGGCATCCATGATGTGCAGGTCCTGGTAGGGAAGCGCAATGTTGAGCACCAGGAACGGCTTCACCTTGCGGATGAGGGCACACAGCTCAGGCACGTTGTCAGCATCCACTTTGGCAGTCTCTATGGAGACATTGTATTTGCTGCGTATGGATGCCGCTATGCTGTCGCAGCGGGAAAGAGTGCGGCTGGCCAGGGTGATTTTGCCAAAGGCTCCCTTAAGGGATGCTTCTGCACACTTGTGGGCCACAACGCTGCCGACGCCACCGGCGCCTATAATCAAGATGTCTGCTGCCATAATTTTTTCTCCAGCGGCCAGGAAAGGTGGGGGGTACAGGTCGTTTCGTCAATGCACAATACATGGGCGTACATTCCGCTGCGCCTGGCCTGTGCCAGTTTGCCGAGTGCTTCCTCGCGGCATGTATTGCAAACGCACCGGGGAATTTCCAGGCAGAAGGACAAGGCTGTCCGGCCGGATTCTGTTTCCCTGATGCCATAGCCTCTGCAGTCGGGGCACAGCCTGTAGCGTACACGCTGGCGTTCGCTGAGAGCGCTGGTATCGTAGTAAATTGAGCGCAGCCAGGTCCAGAAGCCGTTTTCTTCCCGTCCGTCATACGGGCAGGACGGCGGATAGAAATACTGTTCCAGGACCTGTCTGCCTATTTGTTCAAGGTAGGGGGCAATTTTTGGGGACTGCCTGACACTGGCTTCATCAAAGGCAGGCTCCCGTATGTCTTTTGCAGACAGCCCGGCCAGGGCCAGGCATATGCCCATATTGACATAGGGCAGGGCCCCGCGGATGGAATACCCTCCTTCAAGGACTGCTATGTCCGGGCTGAGAAGGGCATTGAGGGCTGCATAGCCCTGTGCTGTCAGAAGCTCGTTGGCCAAAGGATCGGTAAAATGATTGTCCTGCCCGGCCGAATTGATGACCAGATCGGGCTTGAAGTCCTTAAGAATGGGCAGCACCACATGCTCTATGACATAGAGGTAGCCTTCATCAGAGGTCCCTGGCGGCAGGGGAATGTTGACAGTGCGCCCCAAGGCGGCAGGACCGCCGCTTTCCTTGATGAAGCCTGTCCCCGGATAGAGGGTGCGTCCGTCCTGGTGCAGGGAGATGAAGAGCGTGTCCGGATCGTTCCAGAAGATATCCTGGGAGCCGTCGGCATGATGGACGTCTGTATCGACAATGGCTATGCGTAAGGGGCGTCCTTCCGGATGGAAATAGGTTGAGCGCACCCAGTCCAGCATGATGGCTTCATTGTTGATATTGCAAAAGCCCCTGTTGCCGTGCGCAACGCGCATGGCATGGTGGCCTGGCGGGCGCACCAGGGCAAAGGCCTTGTCTTCCTTTTTTTCCAGGACGAGCCTTGCCGCAGTGACGGCACCGCCTGCGGCAGCCAGATCCGAATCCGAGACAATGCTGGCTGTGGAGGGCAGGCAGAAATGGACACGGCTGACATCTTCCCTGGAGATGAGATCAGGCCTGTATTCGTGTATGCCCTCTATATCAAAGATGCCTTCTTCCTTGAGCTGGTCGCGGGTATAGAGCAGGCGCTCTTCCCGTTCAGGATGCGTAGGGGAGATAGCCCAGTCAAATGCCGGAAAAAAGACCACGCCAAGGGAGTTTCTGGCGTGCATGGAAAGCTCAGATCCCATCACTAATCCTTTTGTCTGAGACCCTTCTGCCTGCCGGAAGGGAAGAGAGACTTTCTCTTCTGCGCTGCCGCCTGCAGGACAGGGGCAGCGCCCCTGCTGCTAGTCATCGTACCCTGCATCGTCCGCGTTCTCCCAGATGTCAACACCGTAGCGCACATTGGCTACCATGCCGGAGAAGTGGGAAGAAGCGGCCATAAGGTCAAGGTTTGTGTTGGCGATGACACAGAACATGCATTCGCCGCTGGCGTTGAAGGCAGCTATGATGCCGCCGGCTTTCTGGGGCTGCCTGAAGACAGTAATGTAGAAGTGGTCTGAGTCGCCGCTGGCGAACATGGGTTCCATCCAGTCGAAGTTGTCGCTCTGGGCCGCCTGCAAAAGCAGGGGGTCAACATTGGAAGCCTCGGCAACAGGACGAAGCGGATTCTGGGCGGTACCGTCAAAAACGTATATTTCTTGCATACTTCCTCTCCAGGCAGAAGCTTCTGCCCTGAAAAACTGCGGTAGTCATTATGGACGGGAATAGCGGAAAAGAAGGCTGGCAGGGACATCAGAGGCGCTTTGCCAGCTGGTCAATTTCAGCCATGCAGGCGCGCACAACCTCTTCTTTGGACCTGGCTGCATCGACGAGGCGGACACGCTGCGGCTCACTGGCGGCAATGGCGTGAAAGCCTGCGGCTACAGCCTGGTGGAAGGAGAGTTTTTCAAGATCGAAGCGTGCCTCTGCATCAGACTGCAGGAGCGAGCGCCGTTTTGCCGCCCTGGCAAGGCCTTCCTCAACAGGCAGATCCAGCACCAGCGTCAGATCCGGCTTCAGGCCCCGCGAGGCAATGGTATTGAGCGTGTGCAGCTCATCCTGGTCCAGGCCCCTGGCATAGCCCTGATAGGCTGTGGTTGAGTCAATGTACCTGTCACAAAGGACAATGTCACCGCGATCGAGGGCAGGACGCAGCACCTTGCTTACGTGCTGGGCCCTGTCGGCAAGAAAGAGGTACAATTCTGCCAGCTCGTCCAGATCGCTGTCGCAGCTGAGCAGAAGACTGCGCAATGAGGTGCCGAAAGTGCTTCCGCCAGGTTCCCTGGTGACAAGTACCGAAGAGCCCCTCTCTTCCAGGATTTTGGCAATTCCCTGGATGACAGTCGTCTTGCCTGCCCCTTCAATGCCTTCAAACGTGATAAACATAGTCCTCCCCGGTTCCCAGGAACGAAAAGGCAGTGACCTTTGTTCCGCGGGCCAGTTTCAAAAGTATAGCCTGTTGCCTTGCAAGGGTAAAGCCGCCATGAAAGGGACTGAAAGAGCAAAAAGAAGCGGGCGTGCGCAGGAAAAAGTATGCAGGAACAGTTATTTTAAGGGGTATGAGGTAAGGAGGCCTGGCATCATTTCCCTGCCTTCCTGTTTTTTGCCCTGTGGTTTCCGCCCTGCCGGTGCTGCTGTCGGCTTTTTTGCCTGTCTTGGCTGCGGCGCAGGTTCCGGATCAAAGACTGGTATTTCCTCAAAAATCGGAATGTCTGCCTCTGCCAGGGAGCCAAGATAGTCCTCGCTGTCGTCCCATGGCGGGGTATCTGATGCCGCCGGCCGGGGAGCCCGCTGGACAGCTGGTTGGGGAGCCGGTTTCTGGGCAGACGGCCTCTGGCCAGCCGGCGGCTGCGGGGTTGAGACGGCATTTGCGGGGGCAGCCTTGCAGAACTTGCCATCAGAATACGGCTGCTGTGCTACGCCCTGCTGTACGGGGCCTTGAGAAGGGATGCTTTGGGCTGCCTGCTGAGGCATGCCCTGTCCCATAACCTGTCCTGCCATAACCTGCTCTGTGCTCAGCCTGTTGAAGACATGGCATTTCAGCCCCTGCGATGTTCTGGGGGCAATGCCCCCTTCGGCAAGATCCCTGGCAACGATGGCCATGGAATTGAGCTTGGCAGAAAGCATGTCTGACTCTGCCAGAATCATGGCTTCCCTTGTGGCAGGCAGGGTGACGGCACCGTATTCTATGGAGCCGTGGTGGCTTAGGATCATGTGGAAGAGATGCTCTTCCAGGGCCTTTGGCAGTTCAGCCTGGCGGCAGTACGGGGCAAGCATGGTGACGCCAAGCACAAGGTGACCCATAAGGTAGCCCTGTGCTGTGTAGTTTGTTTCAAAGTCCGTTGTTTCCATTTCCTGCAGCTTGCCAATGTCATGGAACAGCGCGCCTGCCAGCAGGGCCGGCGTGTCGATATTGTCGTATACCGAGGCAATGGCCAGGCTTGTTTTGCAGACTTCCAGCGTGTGGGCTGCCAGGCCGCCTGCTCCTGCATGGTGAATGCATTTTGCAGCAGAAGCGCTGTAAAAGGCCTCCATGTTGGCAGGAACGTCAAAAAAGGCATGGATCAGCCTGTGCCAGGGTGTAGAGGCTGTCTCCCTGTCCGCAAGCTCAAGCAGCTCCCTGGTGCAGTCTGCGCCATCGTAAGGAGAAGCGGGCCTGAAATCGGCTGTGTTCAGGGAAGCTTCCTCTTCCTTGCTGAGAATTTGTATGCTGTCTATGCGTACCTGCATGGAATTCTTGTACACGTTGCTGACAGCACGGATCTGGGCAAAGCAGTTTTCAGGAAGTTCCTGGGGGGAAAGCTGTCCCTGTACCGGCCAGCGCTTGGCAGAGAGGCTGCCTGTGGCATCGTTCAGCATAAAGGACCAGAAAGGTTCGCCGTTGTTTTTTGCCTGCTTTTGCACATCGCTGATGCGGAAGATGCCGTTCAGGGACTGATTGCCCTGGGTTATGTCTGTAATGAACATTCCTTTCTGTAGCATGGGTTTATTGTATGCCTTGCCTCAATAAGGCTTTTCTGAGCCTTGCAGAGGCATGCATTTCCTCCTTGTCTTTGTATCTCTCTCCTGCAATGGCCGGGGAGAACGGGCAGTGCTTAAAAAACAGATATTGCCGGCAGCAGCCGGAAAAGGCAGATGTGGCAGGCAAAAAAAGGGTTTTGGGGTTATGGCATGGGAAAAGGGCGTGCAGGCCGGAAGGCCATTGCCTTGTGGACATACGTTCACATGGACTGTACATTTTATGGAGATACTTTGCCATAAGGAATTGCGGGGAACAGCATGAAAGTCCTGATTACCAATGACGACGGAATACGGGCCGACGGCCTGCGCTCTCTGTACAAGGCCCTGCGTGAGCGCGGGCACGAGGTGTTTGTAGTTGCGCCCATGCGCCAGCAGTCAGGCGTGGGGCACTCGCTTACGTTTTTCCATCCCCTGCAGGCGTCTTTCGTCAAGGATGGTGATTTTGAGGGAACAGGCGTTTACGGTACGCCGACAGACTGCATCAAGCTGGCACTGGGCAATCTTCTGCCCTGGACGCCGGATCTGGTTATGAGCGGCATCAATGCCGGGTGCAACGTAGGGCCTGATATCCTGTACTCGGGAACAGTGGGTGCTGCCACGGAAGCCTGCCATCATGAGATTTCCAGCATGGCTGTCTCAAACAACGAGTTTGAGCACGTGGACGTTATGGCCAAGGCAAGGCATGCCGTGGCCATGGCTGAGGCCATAGACTGGGACAATGTCCCCAAAAGGCGCGTTATCAATATCAATTATCCCAAAGGCCCCCTGGCTGAGGCTAAAGGCGTGCGCGTCTGCCCGCAGACATCGGCCGTGTGGCAGAATTCCTATGAGGAACGGACTGATCCCAGAGGCGGCCGCTACTGGTGGATTCTTGGCGAAGTGCCACAGGACGATGTCAATGCCGGCACTGACATGGCTTTAGTCAAAAGCGGCTATATCACCATAACCCCCTTGTGCTTCTCCTTTACTGACAAGACCGGCCTGGCCTGCCTTGAAAAGATGGCGATCCCCGGAACGCCGGCGGCCTCTAATGAGAAGAAGTAACTGCCTGGTTTCAAGAAGAAGCTGCAGAACTTTTTCTTCCTCTGCACGTCAGGTTGTGTTATGTTTTTTCCAGACTGAGCGTATATCTGCCCTGCGGCATCCTTGCAGCAGGCATGTGCTCTCAGTCATTCCCTGAAAGAAAGGGCTGAAAGCATTCATAAGGCAACTGCCCCCTGCTCTTTCAAAACTGTCTTTTGCTTTCAATCATATTTTCTCTGGAGGTTTGACATGCCCCTTATTGGCCCCAAAAAAATGTTTGAAGCTGCCTATGAAGGCAAGTTCGCCATTGGTGCGTTTAACGTCAACAATATGGAAATCATTCAGGGCATTATGCGTGCTGCCTCTGAAGAGCAGTCTCCCGTGATTTTGCAGGTTTCTGCTGGCGCTAGAAAATATGCCGGCCAGATCTACATCATGAAGCTGGTCGAAGCAGCCCTGATCGAGGATCCCAGCATCCCTGTCTGCGTCCATCTGGACCACGGCCCGTCCTTTGAGATGTGCAAGGACTGCATCGACGGCGGCTTTACCTCCGTCATGATCGACGGTTCCTCCCTGCCCTACGAAGAAAATATCGCCATCACCAAGAAAGTCGTTGAATATGCTCATCCCCGCGGTGTCTGGGTAGAGGCCGAGCTTGGCAAGCTGGCCGGCATTGAGGAACATGTGCAGAATGCCGAGCATGCCTTCACCGATCCCGAC
Organism: Desulfovibrionaceae bacterium; assembly: GCA_030530085.1. Taxonomy (GTDB): domain Bacteria; phylum Desulfobacterota; class Desulfovibrionia; order Desulfovibrionales; family Desulfovibrionaceae; genus Desulfovibrio. Next base: position 9,082 of record JAUMVQ010000018.1, read on the forward strand.
CAGGCTGTGGACTTTGTCGAAAAGACAGGCTGCGACTCTCTGGCTGTTGCCATCGGCACAAGCCACGGCGCCTACAAGTTCAAGGGCGAGCCGCACCTCGACTTCCCCAGGCTGGAAACCATCTGCCAGAAACTGCCCAACTACCCCCTGGTCCTGCATGGCGCCTCCTCCGTGCCCCAGGAATTTGTGGAGCTCTGCAACAAGTACGGCGGCAATGTCGGCGGTGCCCGCGGCGTGCCGGAAGACATGCTGCGCAAGGCTGCCAGCATGGGCGTCTGCAAAATCAACGTCGATACAGACATCCGCCTCGGCCTGACTGCCTCTATCCGTCAGCACATGGTAGAGCATCCCGAGCATTTTGATCCCCGCCAGTACCTCACCCCTGCAAGGGATGCCGTCTGCAAGATGGTGGCCCGCAAGATCCGTGACGTTATGGGATCCTCCGGCAAGAATGCCCTCTTCAAGTAAGTTTTTCCCTGCCGGAAACTGAGTATTGAATATGAAAAGAGCAGACTGTATGTCTGCTCTTTTTTACTGCCCTCCCGGCAGGGTGTTTTTTGCTGGTAGGGATACCTTGCCTATGGCTCAGGCGTCAGTGCTGAGAGATCGTATTCCTGGCTTTCGACGATATCGGCCCTGACCATGGCCCCTGGCTGTACGCCCGGGCCGCTGATATAGCACATGCCGTCTACGTCAGGGGCCTGGAACCAGACGCGGCCGTTATGAAGGCCTGGCCATTCGGGATTGACGCTGTCCACCAGGACATCCTGGCTTGTCCCTACCTGAGTCTCAAGGAAATCCCTGCTGATATCCTGCTGCAGCTCCATGAGTATATTGCGGCGCTCAATTTTGACTTCCGGCTCTACCTGGTCCGGAAGTGCAGCCGCCTTTGTGCCTTCCTCCGGCCAGAAGGTGAAGACGCCAAGCTGCGTAAAGCCGGTTTTTTCCACAAAGTCGCACAGGTGCCTGAAGTGGGCATCCGTTTCGCCAGGGTAGCCGACAATAAAGGTGGTGCGCAGTGCCGCATCCGGGATGGCTTCCCGTATTTTGTCGCAGACTTTTTCAGGCTCTACAGCAAAGGGCCTGCCCATGTTTTTCAGGATGTCCGGATGGCTGTGCTGCAATGGCATGTCGAAGTAGGGCAGAAGCGAAGGCACCTCGCGTACTGCGGCAAGCAGCTCTGGCGTGATGCCGTTGGGATAGAGGTAGAGCATGCGCAGCCATTTAATATCTTCTATCTCGCCCAGTGAGCGCACAAGATCAGGGAAGACATTGCCGTCAGCTCCCAGATCGTGGCCGTAGTCAGTGAGATCCTGGGCAATAAGCACCAGTTCCTTTGCTCCCAGCCCGGCCAGGTAGCGGGCCTCGTCAAGAAGCTGTTCCTTTGGCGCAGAGTGCAGGGGCCCGCGGATGGAGGGAATGGTGCAGAAGGCGCAGTGATGGCGGCATCCCTCCGAAACCTTGAGATAGGCATATGAGGGAGCCGTGGAGAGCTTGCGTAAGGAGGGGGTGTACGGCCTGCTGACCGCATTGAGCAGCAGCTCGCCCCAGCTGTCACGGGTCTTTGGTTCCAGCCAGATATCGACCTCGGGCAGATCCTTTTGCAGCGATTCCCTGCCATAGCGCCCGACCATGCAGCCGGCCACGGCCAGAAGAGGCCTCTTTTTGCCGCCTTCAAGAACCTTTGCCAGATCCAGGATGGTGCGCAGCGATTCCCGTACTGCCGGTTCGATAAAGCCGCAGGTGTTGACAAAGACAATGTCTGCCTGGCGCGGGGACTGCACTGGAAGCACGTCCAGGCCCAGCTGACCCACAAGGCGTTCCGTATCAACTGTATTTTTAGGACAGCCCAGGCTTTTTACCCAGATTTTTAGGGATGCCCGGGGTGATTTTTTCTTGAGACAGGATTGGTTAGAGGGCATGTGCGTATCCTCTTGATAGGCCCTGATATGGCTGTTATTGCGTTCAGAATATGGAGACAGCGAGCGTCTTTGCCCGCGCTGCCGTGTTTCTTATCCTTTTGACGCAAGATAGGCAAAGGCAGGGGGACTGGTTGGACCATGGCTGGATACTGGCTGACTGCTTCCTGGATGCCGAAAAAAACAGGGCCTGCCCGGAAACGCTACTTTGCCAGATGCCATTTTGCCGCAAAGGGACACGAATAAAAAAAATATGTTGACAAAAGAGCCGGTACTTTATAGAAACGTTCCTTGCATGGGCAGTTAGCTCAGTTGGTAGAGCATCGCCTTCACACGGCGGGGGTCACAAGTTCAAGTCTTGTACTGCCCACCATGCTACCGCGGAACGGTAGTTAAGACGGTTATAACGCCGGCCTGTCACGCCGGAGGCCGAGGGTTCGAGTCCCTTCCGTTCCGCCACCTAAGAAAATACAGAAGTCCTTATAGCTGTGGTTATAAGGACTTTTTTTATGCCCTTTTTTTGCTTGTTGACAAAATGTGCCTTGCAGCAAACGGGATGCGGCCTGTCAGCTACAGAAACGGAAAATATAACAGATGACGCTGTATGGCCTGTCTGAAAGCGGCAGTATCCCAGGAAGAAGTGCTGATTCTGCAAAAAAAAGGGGGACGGCCCAAAAGCCGTCCCCCTGGTATAGCTATGTCAGCGTCTAGCGCGCCCCTTTGGGGAAGAGAACGACGCCTACTGTCTTCATAATGATGGTAATGTCCAGCAGAATGGAGATGTTCTTGATGTAGTAGAGGTCGTACTCAAGCTTGTGCAGTGAGTCTTCCACAGAAGCACCGTAGGGGTAGCAGACCTGTGCCCAGCCTGTGAGGCCTGGCTTTACCGTGTGGCGGATGCTGTAGTAGGGAATTTCCTTTTTCAGTTCCTGCACGAACTGCATGCGCTCAGGCCTGGGGCCGATAAAGCTCATATCCCCCTTGAGGATGTTCCATATCTGGGGAAGCTCGTCGATGCGGACCTTGCGGATAAAGCGGCCGACTCGTGTAACGCGCGTGTCGTTCTTCATGGCCCAGACAGCACCGTCCTTTTCAGCGTCCGTGCGCATGGAGCGGAACTTGTAGACGGTAAATTCCTTCTCAAAGAGGCCGACCCTGTCCTGCTTGTAGATAACCGGGCCAGGCGATTCAAGACGGATGGCAATGGCCGTCAGCAGCATGATGGGGGCTGTGGGTATAAGCAGGATAAGGGAGCAGAGAACGTCCAGTGCCCTCTTGAGACGGCGCAGGGAACCTCTGGTATTGAGATTAAAGCCCTCATTCTGCAGCAGCCATTCCTCTGTTATCTGGGAAATGGGCAGGCTTTTGACAACGTGTTCGTAGAAGCTGCGGATATCGACAACCATGGCGCCGTGCAGCTTTGCTTCAAGCAGGGCGTGGGCGATGTCATCGTCTATTGGCGCATCCGGCAGAAGCAGGATCATGGTTGCGCCATGGGCTTTGGCAGCATCAAGCACGTCAAATGGTGCGCCAAGGCAGGGGCCGGCATCGGGATCCATGTCCGGTTCGCCGACATAGCCCATGATCTTTGCCTGAGGCAGGCCCTCCTTGAGGAGCTGTCTCACCTTGCCTGCCCTGTCAACGCCTACAAGGAGAATGCGCAAAGGATGCGTGACCTTGTCCTTGTTGAGGTAGTAGATATAGCGCCAGGCAAGGCACATGCAGAAGGAGACGGCAAAGAAGAGACACAGTGTTGCCCTGTCAAAGCGCCAGTGCTGGAAGGCGTAGGAGGCAACGGCAGAACTGATAATGCCAAGCAGGCAGGCTACGGCAAGGCGTCCTGTTGTCTCCTTGAAATCTTCATTGCCGACGTTGTAGCCGTCGAGAATGTAGAAAAAGAGAAGGTAGAAGAAGACAGTGAAAAGACAGGCTCCCGTGTAGTCGTCAAAAATACTCAGCTCGGGCGCAATGGTGGTCAGTTCACAGATAAAGAGGGCAATACTGATGCAGACAAAGTCAATGGTCTGCAAGAGCCCGCGGCGATAATTGCTTATCATTACAAGTCCCCGTCAGAGGAAGGAGAGACAGGGATTCCCATGTCACGAAGGATCCCTGAGGCAACAACATGCGTATCATACTGCCTTTCGGCAATTTCCCTGCCGGCATTACCCATGCTGAGCAGCAAAGATGGGGTTGTGATAAATTTTTCCATGGCCTGCGCCAGTGCCTGCGCATTTCTGACAGGAACAACCAGGCCGTTTTCGTTATTGGTGACGGTCTGCCTGCAGCCCGGAACATCGGTTACCAGGCAGGCCCTGCCGAGGCTCATGGCTTCCATGACGCAGGTCGGAAGCCCCTCGCGCCAGGATGGCAGGACCAGGACATGGGCTGCACTCACAAAGGGAATGACGTCTGCTGTTTCGCCAAGATAGCTAACAACGCCTTCCTGTTTCCAGGCGGCTATTTCCTGTTCGCTGATGCTGCCAGGACCGGTTTCCTTCGGGCCCAGTATCTGGAAGGTGGTTTCCGGATATTTTGCCCTGATGATTTTTGCGGCCTCGCAGTATTCGCGGATGCCCTTTGCTTCAAGCAGTCTGCCCACAAGAAGGAAGGTCAGGCCTGCGGACGTGTCAGGAAGATCCTGTTTTGCAAAGCGCTCCGTGTCAACACCCGTTCCGTTGGCAAAAAGCACCCTGGCATCGGAAGTCAGGATGCCCTGCTCCCTGAAAAGGGCGGCATCATCCTTGTTCTGGAAGAAGACGCCCTCTATGCCGCGCAGTGCCGTGCGGTACAGGACAATGCCCAGCTGGTGCAGCATCTTCTTGGGCAGGCTGTCAGCCTCAAATGCGTAGCCAAGACCGGTAATGGTGGCATAGATGTGAGGTACTTTGGCCATTTTTGCGGCTATGCAGCCGTAGATGACAGGCTTGATGGTGGAGGCAAAGAGGTAGTCAATGTGATCCTTATGGAAGAAGGTCTTCAGATCACTGAATGTTGCCAGATCCTGCAGAGGATTGACGCCCTTGCGGTTCAGCCTGTAGTGCTGAATTTCTATGCCCAGTTCCTGGATACGTTTTTCGTTTTCCTCATCGCCTGGCGGAATAAGGCAGACCACACTGTGTCCCTGAGCACGCATTTTCAGCATGAGGACACGCCAGAAAAGGAAGGTAGCGCGGGCCTGATTGCCCAGTACACAGATTCGCATACTTGAGAGTCCTTCTTTCTCCTGTCTTAGGCCTGCCAGCAGGCTCTTCTGCTGTATGCAGGGAGATGCGGGCAGCCGGCAGGATTTGTTGTTTTCGTGACTTTGCTTCCTACCATTCCTTAGATATTAAGGGAAGAGCACAATTTTCTGCCGTCTCCTGCCGCTTGTGCCGCATAAAAGCTATGGGCCTGCCATGTGTTTGCCCTGCGGTGCAGAAGGAAGATGGCGCGAAGATGGCACAAGGCGTGGTAAATCAAGTCCTTCTTGCTGTGTCATGTCCTTGTGCTGGCTTAAAAAAGTATGCAATGATGGCATGTTATCGTGGTATCTTGAAAGTGTCGCCTGTCTTTTGTATACGTTTGAAATCGGTCTTCCCCTGCTTCGGCAGGGGCTTATTGAAAACAATGAAGGAGTAGCCTTGTTTCGTTGAGGCTTATAGGACGAACAGGGCGGGATATAAAATAATGAACGCATATGAAGAATTATGCTCTGCCATGAAGCAGAGCCCGTCCACCTGGCTTGTTACCGGCTGCGCCGGCTTTATCGGATCCAACCTGATTGAGCATCTGCTCAAGCTTGGCCAGAAGGTCGTTGGCCTGGACAACTTCCTGACCGGATATCAGAAGAACCTGGACATGGTAGAGGCCCTGGTCGGCCCTGAGGCCTGGAAAAACTTCAAGTTTATCAAGGGCGACATCCGTGACCTGGATACCTGCCGCGAGGCCTGCAATGGCGTTGACCATGTCCTGCATGAAGCAGCCCTTGGCTCTGTGCCCCGTTCCATTGACGACCCCATTCTCACCAACAGCTGCAATATTACCGGCTACCTGCACATGCTGGTTGCCGCCCGTGACGCCGGCGTGAAGAGCTTTGTGTATGCAGCCTCTTCCTCTACCTATGGCGACTCCCAGGAACTGCCCAAGGTGGAAGACCATATAGGCCATCCTCTATCTCCCTATGCTGTCACCAAGTACGTGGACGAGCTCTATGCTGATGTCTTTGCCCGCTGCTATGACTTTACCACAGTAGGCCTGCGCTACTTTAACGTCTTTGGCCAGCGCCAGGATCCCTTTGGCGCCTATGCCGCCGTTATTCCCCAGTGGTTTGCCAGCCTGCTACGCAATGAGACCGTGTATGTAAACGGCGATGGCGAGACCAGCAGGGACTTCTGCTACATAGACAACGTGGTGCAGGCCAACCTCCTGGCCAGCTTTGCCAAGGACGAGGCCCGCAACTCAGTCTATAATGTGGCCTTCGGGCAGAGAACAACGCTTAATGAGCTGTTTGAGCTCATTAAGGGCGAGGTAATCCGCCACAAGCCTGATGCTGCCTCTGCAGAATCTGTGCACCGCGATTTCCGTGCCGGTGACGTCCGTCACAGCCTGGCCAATATCGACAAGGCAAAGACGCTGCTGGGCTATGATCCCAAATTCAGCGTCCGCGACGGCCTGCGCCTTGCAGGCGACTGGTACGCAGCCAATCTTTAGGAAAAAACGGGGCAGGGATTTTCCCTGCCCCTCTTCTTCAGCACTGATATTATGCCGTCAGTCAGAGCCTGCAAGATAGCAGTCCTTGGGCTGGCCTGCTGCCTTATCCTAGCAGCAGGCATACTGTACTTTGCTGCGCCTCTTCTTCTGGAGAGGGCCTATGTCCGTGCTGGCAGCTCGGCGTTTGTGGTTGCCGGGCAGCCGTTCAGCCTTGCGGGAACAAAGACGTTTTCCCTTTTTCCCCTGACAGTCAGCTTTTCAGGACTGAAGCTGGGGGATGAAAATACTTCCGGGTCTGTTGCGGTCAGGTCAGGCACGGCAACTGTGCGCTTCAGCTCCCTGTTTTTTGGAACGCCAGTTTTTAATGAGATGACCCTGGACGGTGCTGTCTTTACGTACAGGGGCTTTCCTGCTCCTTCTTCGCTGACCATAGGGCAGGCTGGCACAGGACAGAAAACAGAAGATGCTGCAGACAAAAGCAGCATGCAGAATTTTGGCGGAGCCTCCCCGCTGCGCATCGACCGCCTTGTGGTCAGGGACGGGTCGATGATTATCGCCACTGATGCCGGCAGCAATGTCAGGCTGACTGGCATCACCCTGTCTGCCTACAACCTGACAGAAGACGGGGCAAAAAACATAGAATGCGATTTCCTGGCATCAATGCAGACACTGCTTGGCGAATACAAAGAGGCCAATCTGGCAGTGCGCGGTGATGTCCGTGTAGCTGATTCCAAAGTGGCTGTATCCGGCCTGCAGGTGACAGCAACGCCTTTGCATGGCCTTTTTGCGGACAGCTTAGGGCCCGTCAGCCTGGAAGGCAGTTGCGAGTATGACCGCAGAAATGGCAGCTTTAGCCTGGGGCAGTCCCGCCTTGGCATGCAGGATGTATACGGTTCTGTACAGGGTAAGGGGAGTCTTTTTGCGCCTGTGTTTTTTGACGGGCAGACAGAACTGTACAGCAAGGCAAAGCTCAGATCGCAGAAGGATATTTTCTTTTCAGTGCCTGACAGCGTCCTTAAGGGAAGGATATTGCTGGATGAAAAAAAGTGGACGATGCCGTCTCTTGAATTTCAGCTGGGCAGGCTGTCAGGCAGGGGCAGCCTGAGCTTCATTGTTGAATCAGGCCTTCTGAGCATACGCGGGCATACCGGCTTTATAGATTTGAACAGCCTGCTCAATGATTTTTCCTGCGAGGTCAGGCCCTCCAAAAAAGGGATAAATACCAAGAAAAAAGATGCTGATGAGACAGGCTACGGGCTCAATATGGAATTGTTCCTTGAGGCCGACAAAGTTCGCTATAACGACATCGACTTTGAGTCAGTGTCCCTAGGCCTGTCCGGCACCAGGGAGAGCATCCATATCGCCCCCCTGCAGGCAAGCTTTGGTGAAAAAGGCAGGCTTGACGCCATGGTGACAGTTGGCATTGCCGACAAGACATGGGCCTATTCTGCCATTCTGACTGACTTTTCCCTTGCTTCTCTCCTGCGCCTTGTCAGCAGCAAGGCAGCCATGGACGGCATTGTAGATGCAAGGATACAGGCCTCATCGCAGGGAGTGTCCAAGGCAGAATGCTTTGAGTCCGTGAGCGGGAAAGGCCTATTGAACATACACGGACTGCGCTGTGTCCAGCTGGAAAAGCTTGTCGATGCCTCGCTGGAGACGTCTTCCCTGCCTGAGGAAGAAAATCTGGGGCGAGTCTTCCTGTCGTTTGACCTTGCGCAGGGTGCCGGCTCATGGTCTGCCGATTTTTCTGGCAGCAGCCTGTACGGACATGGTGCGGGAAGCCTTGATGTGGCAAGAGACAAACTGTCAGGGAGCCTGGATCTAGGCGTGCAGGAGAAGACAGTCAGCCTGGAGATCTCAGGAACGATAATAGAGCCTGTGTTTGGGCGCAAGAATCAGTAGGGGCGTATCAGCTCTGCCCAAAGGAAATCACAAAGAGTCCTCAATTGTTGCCTAACTTGTTGGAAATACATATAGTATTCAGAAAGTACAGCCTATCCTCTACAGCCTGTCGTCGCAAGCTTGCCGCAATGTATGTCCGGCAGCTGGAAAGAGGGTATGGCTCAAAATATCAGCCATAGGGAGTAAGACAGAGTATGAGTACAATTACCTGGTTTGGCCATTCAGCATTCAAGCTGGAAACGGCAGCAGTATCCATTCTTGTGGATCCCTTTTTCACCTCGCCGGCCATGCAGGAAATGGCAGTCAGAACCGGTGTTGATATGGTTTTGGTAACGCACGATCATGGCGACCATGTCGGTTCTGCCGTGGAAATCTGCAAGCAGACCGGAGCAGAGCTGGGTGCCATTGTGGGCACTGCCGGCAAGCTGGCTGAGGCAGGAGTGCCTCAGGGGAAAATAGTCGGCGGCTCGGGCTTCAATATGGGCGGCACCATAGAATGCTGTGCTGCCAGGATAACAATGGTACCGGCCTACCACAGCAGCGACTCAGGCAGTCCCTGCGGCTATATTATCACCATGCCTGACGGCCTGACCGTCTATCATGCCGGTGATACCTGTATCTTCAGTTCCATGGCCATGTGGGGCAAATTATATTCCATTGACGTGGCCCTGCTTCCCATAGGCGGTTTTTACACCATGGATGCCAGGCAGGCCGCCATGGCCTGCGGTCTCCTTAAATGCTCCACCGTGATTCCCATGCACTGGGGAACATTCCCGGCCCTGGCACAGAGCACGGATGAATTTGAGCAGCT
>JAUMVQ010000019.1 GCA_030530085.1 Desulfovibrionaceae bacterium
CACTGCGATGTGTACTACATCGACCTGCGTACTCCCGGCCGCTATGTGAAGGTTCTCGACAAGGTCAGGAATTCAGGCAACGTGACATTCATCAAGGGCAAAGTTGCCAACATTGAGCAGATCGAAGGCAACCGTGTCCGCATTCAGGCTGAAGACGCCGTGCGCGGCGAGAAGCTGACCATGGACTACGACATGGTCGTTCTTGCTACCGGCATGCGTCCCACCCTGGCAACTGTGCCTACAGCTCTTCCCCTCAAGCTCGATGAAGAAGGTTTCATCGCCGGCGGCGAGGAAGCAGGCATCTTTGCAGCCGGTTGTGCCCTTATGCCCCTTGATGTGACCCGTACTGCGCAGACCGGCACTGCTGCTGCCCTTAAGGCAGTGCAGCTTGTGGAAGGGAGGTAGGCGGCATGGCCACCAAAATAGGTGTTTATTTTGATGCCGCCAATATTGGCGGCGGACTTGATATCGACGTTCTGGAAGAAGGCCTTAAGAAAAAGTTTTCTTCCGAATGTCCTGTTGTCAAAAAATTTGCGGTTCTCGCTGACAATGCCGATGCCATTCGTGCCGACATTGAGGCTGAGGGCCTTGACGGCGTGCTGATTGTCGGCCCGTCTCCCCGCCAGGACGTTGAGATCTATCGTTTCCCCGTCCTGACAGAATACGTCAACCTGCGCATGCACGCGGTGCTTTCCTACGAGGAGCCCGACGGCAGCCATCCCGAGCCCGGCAAGCCCGCCAGCAGCCTTCTGCAGCAGATTGCCACCGACTACATCAACATGGGTGTGGTCAAGCTGCTCAAGGGCAATCTTCCTGATTCCGCAGCCCTTGAGAATGGCGTGCACCGCATCCTGGTTGTCGGCGGCGGCTTCACAGGCCTGACTGCTGCCAACGAGGCTGCCAAGAGCGGCTATGAAGTTGTGCTTGTTGAAAAGACAGACGTCCTCGGCGGTGCCTGTAACAACATCCCCACAGCTTCTCCCCTGCACAGCCCCTGGGAAGACAAGGAAGCGGTTGACATTGCCGGACGCATCGCCCAGGTCAAATCCAATTCCAAGATCCAGATCTTCATGTCTTCCACAGTTGCCAAGCTGGAAGGCCAGCCCGGTGAGTACAAAGTCACCCTGAATACACCCAAGGGCGAAGAGACTCTGGAAGTTGGCTCCGCTGTTGTTGCCTGCGGCTGGACTGCCCTTGACAGCAAGTACCTGGAAAGCATGGGACTTGGCGTTTCTCCCAGGGTCATGACCTCTGCCGAATTCGGCAAGAAGTTCCTGGCCGGCCAGATTGACGCCCGCCGCATTGCCTTTGTCCTCGACACGACCATCGCTGAGGAAGTGATGCTCAAACAGGAAGCCGAGGAAAAGGCCGCTGCCGAAGCTGCCGCCCAGGAAGCTGCCGAAGCTCCTGCCGCACCCGAGGAAGAAGGTGCCGAAAAGCCCGGCTACGTCAAGCAGAGCCTCGAAACCATCAACCACCTGCGTTACTCCAACGCCGTCAATGCCGTGGGCATGCTGCGCCTCGCCAATGAAGTGTGCGAGAAGAGCAACGATGTCACACAGTGCTACGTGCTGTACAAGGATATGGTGGTGCCCGGCATCCTGGAACGCTTCTACAAGAAGATGCAGGACCGCCTGGGCCTGATGATGACCAAGGCCGAAGTGACCGGTATCAAGGATACAGGCGACCACGTTGTCGTGAGCTGTGAAAAGACCCTGCTCGGCATGGACTTTGATCTTGACTGCGACCTCGTTGTCCTGCCTACAGGCCTTGTTCCTGTCTCAGCCAAGGAAGCCATCATGCAGTTCCAGTACCGCCAGGGACCCGAGTTCCCCGACCTGGAACTCTTCGACGGCTACCTGGACTCCAACTACATCTGCTTCCCCTATGAGACACGCCGTACCGGTGTCTATGCAGCCGGCTGCGTCCGCCAGCCCATGACCCTTGACGGCTGCCTCCTTGACGCCCGCGGTGCCGTGCTCAAGGCCATCCAGGCCATTGAATGCGCCGAACATGGCGTGGCTGTTCACCCCCGTTCCGGTGACCATACTTATCCCGTGTTCAACTTCGTGCGCTGCACCCAGTGCAAGCGCTGCACAGAAGAATGCCCCTTCGGCGCACTGGATGACGATGAAAAGGGTACGCCCAAGCCGAATCCGGGCAGATGCCGCCGTTGCGGTACCTGCTTCGGTGCCTGCCCCGAGCGCGTTATTTCCTTCGCCAACTACAACATTGACCAGATCGGCTCCATGATCCGCGAAGTCAATGTTCCCAAAGACTTCAAGGCCGAAGGACCTCGTATTCTTATCCTCGCCTGCGAAAACGACGCCTATCCTGCCCTGGATATGGCTGCCATGCAGGGCCACACCTGGAGCCCCTACGTGCGCATCATTCCCGTGCGCTGCCTTGGTTCCGTGAACGCCATCTGGATTTCCGATGCCATGTCGAAAGGCTATGACGGCGTTATGCTCCTTGGCTGCAAGTACGGCGATGACTATCAGTGCCACTTTGTAAAGGGTTCTGAGCTTTGCGCCCGCCGCAAGGTGAATATTGCTGAAACCCTCAATCGTCTTGGCGTACAGCCTGAACGTGTTGAGCTGTTTGAACTGGCCATTGATGAAGCCGACCGCGTGACGGATATGATTGACGGCTTCGTCAAGACCATTGAAGAGATGGGTCCCAACCCGTTCAAGGCCATGTAGGAGGAAGGCAGAATGGCTAAAGTTACCCTTACGCCAGACTCTGGCTTTACCAGAGAACTTATGGAAGCGGGCGGGGAGTCACTGAAAAAATGCTATCAGTGTGCCACCTGCTCCGTGGCCTGCCCCATGGCTCCTGCTAACCAGCCATATCCCCGCAAGGAGATGGTTTGGGCTTCCTGGGGCCAGAAAGACAAGCTGATGAGCGACCCCGACATCTGGCTTTGCCACAACTGTGGCAACTGCGCCGAGCTCTGCCCGCGCGGAGCAAAGCCTGCCGATGTTATGAGCGCCGCCCGTAACGTTGTGTACAAAAACCTGGTTGGCCCGGCCAAATTCGGCGAGTGGATGAGCTCTCCCAAAGGCCTGCCCATCCTGTTCCTTATTCCGGCACTGCTGTGGTTCATCGTCTGGGCCATCCGTGCTGCCTGCGTGGGTGAATGGTTCCCCAGAGTTGATGGCCACATCGTCTTTGGCAGAATCTTCTTCGGTGACTACACCATTGACCCCATTTTCATGCTGACATTCTTCACAGCCCTCTACATCCTCATCAAGGGATGCATCAAGCTGTGGAAGCAGTTCAGCAAGGGAACAGACAAAGTTCTTACCCTGGGACCCAAGAAGCCCTGGTACGTACACCTTGTGTGCATGCTCTGGGAAGAAATTGGTTCCCACAAGAAGTTTGAAGAATGCGAAATGGGTCCCAAGACCGGCCAGCCTGAAAATTCACGCAAAACTGGTCATATGTGCATGATTGTGGGCTTTGTCGCACTGGCTTTCGTGACAGCCGTTGTGGCATTCCTCCACTGGGGCGGATATGTCTTTCCCGCCATCTTCATGCATACGCCCATGCATCTGTATAATCCCATCAAGATTATTGCCAACGTGGGCGCCATTGCTCTGCTTGCTGGCCTCGTCATGCTCACACTTCGTCGTAAGCGTCTGAATGTCAAATTCACCAGCTCCAACTACCATGACTGGTACCTGCTGGGGATCATCTGGGCTGTTACCCTTACCGGCATCTTTGCCCAGGTGTTCCGTCTGGCTGACGCTGTGCACTGCGCCTTTGTAGTGTACTACCTGCACCTGGTCTTCGTCTGGATGCTCTTTGCCTACCTGCCTTGGTCAAAGCTCGGGCATCTTGCGTACCGCACCACAGCGCTTCTCTTTACGCGCATGTATGGCCGCGGGTAAACCGTAACTTGCTAACGACGTAATTCTCGAGCATTTTCGAGGAGGAACCTACAATGTCTGATTCTGAACGTAAACTCTTCCCGATCGAGACTGTTGTTGCTCTGATCAATGGCAAACAGGACGTCGATCTCAAAGAAATTGCCGGATATATCACAGGCCATTCAATCGTGTGCGACAAGATGGCTGCTGCCGTAGCTCCCTTCGCCGCTGCCTGGGTATCCCGTCTGTATCCCGATATGGCAACCCTCATCTGGGACGAAAAGGACGGCACATGGCCTGCCTTTATCGCCCGCTGCAGCTACACCCTGGGCAGCAAGGTCTCCATGCCTGTCATGGGCGGCCCCCTGCAGGACAGCTGCGCTGCCGTTCTGGACAGCATGACCGCCATGCACGATGAGGCTCAGGCCCTGAAGAAGCAGGTGGAAGAGCTGACCGCCCAGGTCGAGGCCCTGAAGCCCCTGGAAGGCAAGCTGAAGGAAGCCAACACCCGTGCTGACAAGCTTGACGACCAGCTCAAGGCTGCCAAGAAAGACATGGGCGCTCTTCGTCGTCAGACCCTTGAGTTTGATGGCAAGATTGCCGTTGATGAAAAGGAACTGCAGGACGTTATCAAGTCTGCCATCAAGGCTAACCTCAAGACCATCAGGATTGGTGGCGGAGCTGCTGCCGGTGCTGCCGGTGCCGCAGCCGCTGATGCTGCTGATGACTTTGGTGCAGCTGCGCCTTCCGGCGATGAGTTCGGTTTTGGCGAAGGCGGCGACTCAGGTCCCAAGGACGAATTTGGTTTCTAGGCCATACGCTGCCTAGAAATACGTCCTTGTCACAACGTGCAAACTTTCATGACGCTCCAGACGAGAGGATGTTATGGCTAATTTGAAAGAAGAAGTAGAAGCTTTGCGCTCCATTGCCGCAGAGCTCACTGCCCAGGTCGAAGAACTCAAGCCTCTGGAAGGCAAACTTGCTGCCGCCCTCAAGACCATTGAAGAACTGAACGCTACCATTGCTGACCAGAAGAAGGAGCTCGGCTCCCTCCGCGGCCAGTGTGCTGAATTCAAGGGCAAGCTGCCCATCAATCAGGAAGAGCTTCAGGACCTCATCAAGGACACGATCAACGAGTCCTTCAAGGACGTGAAGATTGCCATGCCCGGCGTTGCCGGCGACGGTGGCGACTTTGCTGGCGATGATTTTGCCGAAGAGGGTGCCGGCGAAGCAGCCGCTCCTTCCGGCGACGAGTTCGGCTTCAGCGAATCCGGCAAGGATGAGTTTGGCTTCTAAGCTTGTTGCTTAAACTGTAAAAAATAAGGCGGTCCTGCTTTAAGCGGGCCGCCTTTTTGCTTTGGCTTTTTTTGCGTGCCGGCTGTATTGCCGGCCAAATACAGCCAGGCAAAAACGGGCTAGCCCATCCTTAGACAATGGGGTAAACTTAAAGGCAGGAAATGTATGAGCATATGGTATGTACTGGTGGAGGAATATATGGAAAAAAGTATTGTTTTAAGCAATGAAGAGATACTGGGCAGGCCTGCATCCATTATGGCTCCGGGGCAGATTGTCCGGCAGATGATGGAGCAGACCTTTGTTGATGAAGACCAGGCGTGCAGAAGGCTTGGCCTCACTCCCGAGGAACTGCACAGCTTTTATGACGGCCTGCACCCTGTGGACAAGGAACTGGCTTTCAGGCTGAAGGAGGCAACGGGTTCTCCTGCCTCCTACTGGCAGAATTTTGAAAAGCAGTACCGTCACCGTCTTGCCAAATGGGCTGAGAAGAAAAACCAGGCCTGATCAGGATTAAGCCGGCAAGTATAGCGCAAAAAAAAGCCCCTGTAGAAGTACAGGGGCTTTTGCTTACTATTGTCTGCCAGAACTGCCAGCATGGCTACCAGGAATCGTAATGCGGCGGCCTTTCATTGGCCTTGAGATCGTCTTCCCTCATGTCCTGCTGGCAGCGCATCTGCTCTAAGATCGTGCTGACCTTGAGCAGTGATGCTTCCAGTGCATCCAGCTGCTTTTGCTGGAAGACAAGGGCCTGGTTAAGCTCTTCCAGTTTTGCCTGCAAAAAGTAGTTTTCTTCCTCAAGCCGTGTGAGGCGATCTTCCTGATGTACAGCCTGCATCGTTAGTTGCTGCTCTTAGGCGGCTCAGGGGCAGAGACTGTGGGCAGGGGCTCCTTCACATCGGGCTTGTGGTCTGTGCCCATCGGCTGCTTGCCCTGGGCATGCCTGACCGTAAAGGCTATCCATTCATCCAGGCTGATGCTGCCGTTTTTGTCTGTGTCAATGACGGTGAAGGCCTGTTCCTTCATGTTGGGTAGTGCTTTCAGGAATTCTTCTTTGGAGAGCTTGCCGTCCTTGTTGGTATCGGCCTTTTCATAGAACATGGTGGCATTTTTCTTTGCCTGTTCCTCAAGCTCTTTCTGATCGCCTGACTGCTGCTGCATGCCGGGCATGGCCATGCAGGGGACTGCAAACAGGCAGAAAGCCGCCATGGCAAGGCCGCAAGAAATTGATTTCATGAAATATTCTCCTTATTCAGGCAAACCCTTGATAAAGGTTTCAAGGCAGTCGGGATCGCCTGGCTTCGCGTCTTCTTCCCATAAAAGAGCAGACCAGTAGAAAGGCGAGTCCATCTTCAGGCTCAGCTTGGCATCAGCCGAAAAGCTTTTCATGACCTTGGCTGCGTAGCTTTTGACTGCCTCTGAGGCTGTCTTGAGATAGGGATGGGCCTCATATTCCAGCACAACCATCTTTTCAGCCTTTAAAAGCATATACTTCTTGTATGTATCCGTATCACCCTTGTCCAATGCTTCCAGGGCCTTTTTCTCAAAGGACATGACAGTGGTGTGAAAATCAGTGAGAAACTCTTTGAAGGTGGAAAATTGCGGCATGGCGGTCTCGTTGATGAAGAACCCCGCCGCAAGGCGGCGGGGTCAGAAAAAAGGAAAGACTGGCTAATCCCAGCGGCGTCTGTCGTCAATAGGCTTGACCTGGGGAGGCAGTGTGCCGGGAGTCAGGATGGCAACCTGCGGACGCAGCTTGATCTTCTCGCGGAACTGGTGAAGCAGTTCATCCTCGCGGGTAAATTCGCTGGCCTCGATATTGAGGGTCATTTCGTCAATGCCGTCGGGGTTGGTCACCACAATCTGCCAGCGCTTGATTTCCTCAAAGCGGCTCAGCACCTGTTCAACCTGGTGCGGGTAGACAAACATGCCCATGATACGTGCAGTGGTATCCACGCGGCCCACAATGTTGCCAAGCCTGGGGCTGGTCCTGCCGCAGGGGCAGGGCGTCCTGTCGATGTAGGACAAGTCGCCGGTGGCCAGGCGGATGAGGGGATAGGTCTTGTTGAAGGCCGTGACCACGATTTCGCCGACCTCGCCGTCCTTTAAGGGGATGCCTGTGTCGGGATGGCAGATTTCCACGTAGCAGCGGTTGGCGATGTGCAGGCCTGTCTTGTGGAAGCACTCATAGCCTATGCAGCCTACGTCTGCTGTGCCGTAGCCCTGGCGCATAATGATGTCGTACTTCTTTTCAAGCTGGTTGCGCATCTTTTCGGAGAGGCGCTCGCCTGTGACAAAGCCCACTTCAAGATAGAGGTCCTTGCGCAGGTTAAGTCCCTTTTCCTCTGTCTTCTGGGCCAGGTGCATCAGGAAGCTGGGAGTGCCCACGTAGCCTGAGACACGCAGCTTCTGCATGATGTCGAGCTGGGTAGCGGCCTCTGTCGGGCCTGCCGGAATGACAGAGCAGCCAAGGTTGCGCAGGGGCTCCTCAAACATGAGGCCTGCCGGCGTCAGCTGGTAGTTCAGCGTGTTCTGTACAATGTCTCCGGGACGGAAGCCGACTGAATAAAATGCCTCGGTGTAGCCCCAGTAGTCCTCTGTCCTGTCCTCAGGATCAAAGATGGGACCGGGGGACAGGAAGATGCGCTTCAAGTCGCCCAGATCCTTTGTCAGAAGGCCGCCCAGGCGCGGTCCCATGGACTGCAGGAAGATAAGTTCCTTTTTCTTGAGGATGGGGATATGCTTGATATCAGAAAGTGTCTTGAATTTATCGACACTGAACTGGGCGCGGTCAAAGCGTTTCTTCACGTCTTCTGAATAGCGGTAGGCGTAGACCAGAAGATCCTTCAGCTGAATGAGGTAATACTGCTTACGCTCGTTGGCATCCAGAACTTCACGACGACTGTAAATACCTTCAGTACGATCCTTACGTGTCATGAAAAACCTGTCTCCGGATATAGCCCGGGCTGGCCGGGAGTAGTACAGCGCACTCACACCCAGAGAGAATGCGCAAAAGAGAAAAAAACCTCCGTGCGCTGGGCAGTAAGACTGCTATGGGAAACAGCACCGGAGGGTATGGGCGTACATAGTTCGCCTAGACTATAAAAATGGCAATCAGAAATCAATAGCAATTTCTGCCTAAATAATGAGAATTTAGGCTCTTTTTTGAACGTCAGCCCTTCTCTGTGACTGCCTCATAAGGCGCAGCTGGCGCATGCGCATGAAAGTAAAAAGAGGCTGTGCCCCTAAGGCATTGGTTATGGCAAAAGTCATAATGCTTGCTGCAAGCAGTGCCGGGAAAATGTTCCAGCAGGCCGTTGTCTCGGCAATCAGAAAAGCGGCAGTGAACGGCGCCCGGATGATGCCGGAAAAAAAGGCTGCCATGCCAAGCGGTATAAGAAGCTGGCTTGATGCCGGATAGTGCAGCAGGCCTAGCAGGGATGACATAAGGCACCCTGTAAGGGCTCCTGCAAAAAGAAGGGGCATAATGAGTCCTCCGGGAGCATATGAGGCGCCGGAGGCAATATTGAAAAGGAACTTTGCCAGCCAGAGGACAAGGATAAAGCGGACAGGATAGGCTGTCTCAGCAAGGTTTTGAACTGACGGCGCAAAGCCGTCTATAACATCGGAAAAGACCATGAGCAGCGCAAATCCCGTGGCAAAGATTAAAGCGTAGCGCACAGGCTGCGTCAGGTATCTGTCTCCAATGCCTGAAAAAAGGCGTATCCCGTCCAGATACAGGCGGCAGAGCAGGGCAGAGACCAGGCTTATGCCCGGAATGAGGCATAGCTCTGCCGGGGACAGCCAGTCAGGTGCAGCAATATTTAAGGGAAAAACAAGCCCGAGATTCAGTATATATGCTGTCGTCGCCCAGGCTGAGGCTGCGGCAAGGCTCATAAAGAGCAGCTGTGGCAGCGATGCACTGGTGCGCAGTTCCTCAAAGGCAAAGCAGATTCCGGCCAGGGGCGCCCCAAAGCAGGCCGTAAGCCCGGCCACGGCTCCGCCGTTCAGAAAGCGGGGACGCAGGCCGTTATCCTGCCAGAGTTGTCCTACGCCGCACCCGATGGCAGCACCCATCTGTATGCTTGGCGCCGCCCTGCCCAGAGAAAGGCAGCCGCACATGCTGGCAAGGGTGCCGACAAATTTGCAGCACACTATCCTGAGCCAGGGCATGGGCAGAAGCCCACGCAGGGCAAGTTCCACCTGCGGTATGCCGCTGCCGCCGCTCAAAGGCTCAATGCGCACGCAAAGCCAGGCAACAAGGGCACATGCTGCCACAAAGAGAAGGGCAATTCCTGCCTTCAGAAGCGAAAATTCTGTGGCAGCATACAGGGAAGCCAGAAAGCTGTTGCTATGGGTGTAGGCAATGCGCAGGCATCCGATGACAAGGCCGGTCAGAAGACCTGTGGTGACAGCCTCGCCAAGCAGGCGCAAGGTTCCGCCTGCTGAGAGTTCCTCATGGTCTAGCAGGGAATGGGGTAGTGGTCTTCGTTGGGCAGGCATGGGCAGTTGGTACGGCAGATTAATCAGAAAAGAACGGATACACGATGCCATATCGGCAAGGCTGCCGGGAGTTTAGGCCTTTGCCATACGCATGGCAATGCAGGAGAAACCGGCCCTGAAACCGGCAGGCATCCTTGCAGCGCCATTTTTTGAAGCTGTCTTTTGCTCTTCCTTACGGAGTCCGGCGCACATGCAGGGGAAGCGACGTGGCCTGTTCTCTGTCATCCACGCAGCGTACAGTATAGTCTCCTGGCAGTATTTTGTGCACAAGCGGCTCGCCAGGCTTTGTGGTGCCTATCAGCTCATTGCCGATAAACCAGTACACTGTGCTTATTCCGGCATCGCCATGCGCCTGCAGCACAAGCCGGCAGGTACTTTCCCCTGCACGGGCATAATAGGTAATGCCCCGTTTGGGCTGTATGATGCGCGGCCCGCGGGAGAGGCTGTCGTATTCCTTTGGACATCCCTCTGCCAGAGGCGGCACCTTGGGCATGATGATGCCTGCCCTTTCATAAAGCCCGGTAAATTCCGTAGGCCAGAATTCCACAATCTTAAGCTCGCTTTCCCCGTCGCCAGGCGTGCAGGATCTGTATCCCGTTTTTTTGTTGATGAGAACGCGGCGCAAAATGCCGGTGTCCTTTACAGGAGAAACTCCCGGAATAAACCATGTCGTGGTCTGTTTCACAGGATCAGGGCACAGCGTTATGTCTACGTCGCCAGTGGCTGCGCAGACTGGAAGACGACGTATCTTGAGACTGGCAGGAGGCTCTGCCAGCGGATCCGACCTGACAAAACGCGCCGCAAGGGCCCTGCTTATGTCACGAAAGAGAGGCAGTGCTGCCTGTGCCCCCACCAGCAGCGGGTTGGAGGTATTGTCAAAATTGCCTAGCCAGACGCAGAGCACATAGGGGCCGACAAAGCCTATTGTCCAGGCGTCACGCAGCCCGTTGGAGGTGCCGGTCTTGTAGCGCAGAAGGATACGCTGCCCGTTGGCACAACGGACTGATCCGTCCAGATCGTCAGATTTAAGCATGTCTGTCACAAGATAGACTGCCTCAGGCGAGAGCATCTGCCTTGCATCCTGTGTGTCCTGACGATCGGAGAGTGTGTAGACAAGCGGCCGCAAGGTGCCGCCATTGGCCAGCATCGTGTACAGTGTCGCCAGTTCGCGCATGGTCACTTCGGCTCCGCCAAGTACCAGGCTTAAGCCGTAATGCTCTTCTGAAAAGTCGAACTGCACGCCGGCCTGCCTGAGGAAGCCGTAAAGGCCGGGGCTTTTCAGCTGGTTGGCGAGACTGATGGCAGGAACGTTGCGTGAAAGCCTGAGAGCCCTGTCTGCTGGGAGCGGTCCCTGGAAGGTGCCGTCAAAGTTGCCGGGATCGTAGCCTGAAAACGATTTGGGCATGTCGATAACCAGGGTTTTGGGATGGATCAGTCCCTGGTCCAGGGCCAGGCCGTAGATAAATGGCTTCAGGGTGGAGCCGGGGGATCGGCGCACGTTTGTGCCGTCTATCTGGCCGGAGATGTTTTTGTCAAAAAAGTCAGCAGACCCTGCCAGGGCAACAACTTCGCGGCTTGGCCAGTGGACAAGCATGGCAGCGCCGTTGCTGATGCCTTCTATGGCCCTGCGCCTGCAGGCTGTTTTCAGCTGTGTTTCAAGCAGGATCTGCAGCCTCTGGTCAATGGCTGTCCTGATTGTCGTCCCGTCTTCGTCTTTGTTCAGGAGTTCAGAGACAAGGTGCGGTGCCTTGAACGGCAGTTCCTTCAAGGTATGCACACGCAGCCTGGCTGATCCTGCCGGCATTGCCGCCGGACCCGTGTCTTTTTCAACCAGTGCCTGCAGCCTGGCTGCAGCCTGCAGGTACGCCGTATTTGTGGGCGATGGCATGCGTACTGCAGGATTTTGCGGAACAGGTATCAGGGACAGCATCTCAGCCTGGGTCAGGCGGCTGGCTTCCTTGTGGAAATAGATGAGCGAGGCAGCGCCCAGCCCCTCTACATTGCCTCCGTAGGGAGCAAGGTTGAAATAGGCCTCAAGTATGTCCTCTTTTGAGTGATGCGCCTCAACACGCAGTGCCCAGATAATCTGCAGGAATTTGTCGCTGATGGAGCCCGTGCGAAGGCCAAGCCTGAGACGCACTATCTGCATGGTCAGCGTGGAGCCTCCCATGCGGCGGCCCCCTGTCAGCATGGCCCAGCCTGAGCGCAGCAGGGCCAGGGGGTTGACCCCGGGGTGATACCAGAAGGCGCGGTCTTCATAGCGCAGCACAGAGGCTATGGCATCCTGGGGTATATCGCCAAGGCGTATCTTCAGCCTGTAGCGCCCGTCCTTTGAGAGCCCCAGCCGTAAGGGGCGCCCGTCCCTGTCAGTACAGAGGCCTGAAAAAGAGACCCCTTCCAGAGGCGCCCTGCACGGCGTGGCAATAAAGGCTGCCAGGGCAATGCATGCACTAAGTACCAGAAGTGCTGCCGCTGCCAGGATTTTGCCGCGCCTTGTCTTACAAAGCGCCCTGAAAGGGGTCTTTTGCATGGATGTGTCAGTGTGGGCTAGCGTGCTAGCGCTGCTGTACCTTGATAATACCGTCGCCAAGGGCCGCACTGATTGCCGGCTCGTACATGGCCTGGGCAGTCAGGGCAGGAATCTGGAATGTTCCTGCAATAAGGGCGCGCACGCGGTAGGTCAGAAGAATCTGCTCTGCACCGGATGAGGTGAAGAAGATCCAGCGGTCCTCACGACGCTCATTGTGGGTGACCTGGGAAGGCATGACTATGCCGCCCTGGTCAAGCAGGGGTTCAAAGCAGCCAGGCATGAGATCCACTACGGCCACATTGTTGAGCGCATAGTCGGAGCGGAGGCTGATTTCCACGGTGATGATGTCGCCTTCCCTGACTTCGCTGACTTCCTGCCCCTGGGCATTGAGGTAGCGCCTGTGTATTTCCAGGCCGTTGGCATAGTTCTGGGGAGCAGTGCGGTCATAGCCTGTCACGCGCAGATGCCAGAGCAGGTCATCGGACCTGTTGTTGGGCGTGACCTCAAACTTGCGGCAGACCGGCATGCTGAGGATGTCCATGCCCTTTATTGTCCTGGCATTTGTCGGAAGAACAGTACCGGTTTCATCGCCGGCATCAAGGCATCTTAAGTCTGCAGATCCGCTGTGCCCGGCTGCCTGCATGCTGCCAAGCAGGGCACGGCAGGAGAGGGCCATTGCCGTTGTGCTTGCAGAGGTTTTGAAGGCCCTTTCCATGGTGTCGTCCAGATCCTGCCTGGCTGAGACCTTCTTCTGCCAGCGGGGCAGGGAGCGGATGTAGCTGTACAGGGCAGAGGCTGTATCCGCATTCATATACGAGCCCTTGGTGAAGACGTCTGCTGTATAAAGCTGGGCCGGCATGAGCCTTTCTGCAGCTTCTTCCATTCTCAGTATGGCGTAGCAGTCAGCCAGAATGGCTGCCGTGATGTCATTTTGCCATTGTGAGCCCTGCTGCTTGAGCCACGTAGCCAGGCGTTCCACATCCTGGGTGACAATGGAGCCGGAGCGCAAAAGCACCCAGCAGGCATAGGCCCTGATGCGTGCATCCGCAATGTAGGAGGCTTCCCTGCCGGCAATGTTGCCGAGGCAGTTTCTGATGTTGCTGAAAAGGGACTGCGGCACGTTTCTGCCATTTTCCAGCATGGTAACCAGGAAATCGGCAGCATAGACGGTGACAAAGTTGTCGGCCTCGCCGCCGGGCCACAGGGATACGCCGTCCCAGTCCGTTGAGGCGTCAAGCTGCTGTAAGGCAGCATTCAGGGTGTTCGTATCACGTTCAAGCCTTTTGTCTGCAGGCAGGTTGGGATCTGAGAGGAGCATCTTTTCCAGATCCGGATTGCTGGAAACAGCCACAATGGGGAAGGCCTTGCTTAAGAGCTGTTCCGTGCAGCCGAAGGGATACTCCCTCAGCTTTGCCGCAATGGAGCGGTAGGCAGCAATGGGCGCAGGCGAAACAGTAAGCGTTGTTTCGGCATCGAAGTTATAGACATTCCTTGTCACCGGAACAGTGGTCTTGCCTGCAACCATGCCCCGCTTTTCAGTAGACATAAGGGTGCTGGGAGGCCTGATGGAAAGGCTCTGCTCCCTTGTCGCCAGGCTCTTGTTCTCCTTGTCCGACTTCAGCCTTGCCGTGAACGTGACTCCGGCAGAGCCAAGCTTGTCCTTGCAGGCAAGCGTGAAGGGAATGGTTGCCTCGGCATTTTCATCAATGCTGACGCTGAATTCCGTAGGCTGCCCGGCCACAGGCTCAAGTGCAGAATCGGGCTTCATGGTGACGATGACAGGCACGTTCTTGCCGCTGCCCTTGATGGTATTGGCAATGGTGACTGCACCGGAGAAGGTATCGCCCGGAAGGGCTGCCAGAGGCAGGAGAGGACGGATCAGCAAGGATCCGCGCACGGCCACGCCGGCCTCGGCTGCGCCTGCTGTGAGCAGGTTCTGCTCAGAGGTTCCTACTGCCATGACACGGATGCGTCCCGAAAGATAGGACGGCACCGGGATGCTGATGGTGACGGGCTTTTCAGAGACATCCACAAAGCCCAGCCAGCGTGCAAAAGGCGGCTCGGAACGGCGGCGGAAAGGATTGAGGAAACGTCCGCCTGCACCCATGCCGCCGCCAAAGGCAGGAACGCGTCCGGCCAGCTGCTTGGTGTCGGGCATGAGAAGATCAAGCGCCTGCTTGGTCACGACATCCAGGGCCCTGTTGCTCAGAAGATCCTGCAGGGGATTGGGCGTGGCAAAGGAGGTCAGTGACAAGATGCCTTCGTCAACGGCAAAGAGGAGAACCTTGCCGCTGCTTTTTGCCGAAAGCTCTACTTTCAGATCCTCGCCGGGAAGCACTGATTCCGGCGCCTTGATGGCAATCTGCATGTTGCGGCGCTGGTAGCCTGATGTAAAGGAGGCTGCTGCGTAGACATGCGGCTTGAGGTAGATGGCGCCTGAGGATGCTGAGCGCATGAAGAGGACATTGACATAGCCCTGTCCCTCAAAGCCCGCCGGGATGGTGATGCGCTGGGAAGACTCGCCTGCCTTGCAGGTAAACCAGGCACTGGTCACGACTTTTTCGCGCTCAATGGTAATGAGTCCGGACCCGTCATAGGGAGCGTTGAAATGAAGGACGATTTCCTCGCCGGGTTCATACTTGTCCTTCTCAAGCCGAAGCTGCAAATTGCAGTCCTGCAGGGGAATGGACTCGTTGGCTGAAGCCGCCACCTGCAGCGTCTTTCCGGCCACTGAGTATGGCACTGAAAGAAGCAGCTGGCCGTCCTTTCCCTTGAGGGTCAGGAGATAGTCGCCAGGCGTTGCCGTATTCAGCTGGATGTCTGTTCCGCCGGCACTGATTGCGGTTGTCTTGCTGTTCTGGGGATTGTCCAGCGGTGTTGCCTCATAGCGGAAGGCTCCGGTGGTATCGCGGATCAGCGTATTGACATAGGTGCGCTTTGAAACAGTGCAGACAACGTCGTTCAGCTGTACGGGCTTCAGGTTGTTGTCTACGGCCAGGATGTTCAGTGCGCAGGGGGTGCCTGCCTCAAGGCGTTCCAGCGTATTGGCCCGCTTTGTGGGACGGTAGCCTACTGCAATGCTCAAGGGGGAGAAGGTGGCCTGTATCTGGCGCGTGACTGCGCGTCCTCCGGCCGCTTCAAAGCCTTCTATGCGCAAGATGCCGCTGAAGGTTCCCCGTACCGAGTCTGTGGGAAGGTCAATGCTGGCCCTGCCTTCATTGTCGGTAGAGAGCATGGGCAGGGCAAGGTCTGTGTTTTCTGCGGCTACTGTCGGGTCAAAGAAGGTATAGCCGGCGAACTCCGGGAAGGAGAGCTTTGACGGGGAGACCACAAAGTGCGAACGCACGGAATGCTGTCTTGCCGGCTCGCCATACAGGGTCCGCATCGACATTCTGGCCGTCACCTTGTCGCCAGGGGCTGTACGTATCCAGCCCTTGTGCACCTCAGGCTCAAGGGAAGCAGTCAGGGCCAGGGTGTCGGGCTCAAATTCGTCCACGCGCACCTGGCAGGAACCAAGTATGGGGCCGTTGTTGTTTTTGTCGCGCACGCGCACGTCAAACTGGTAGGGCCCGGTGGGGCTGGCAGGGGATGACTTCCATGAGGCCTCGGTCAGGTGCGGATTGCCTGTCAGAGGCTTGCGCTGCACCACGCGCCCAGTGGGATCGGTAATGACCGTTTCCAGGGGCAGGTCCTTTGCCAGCGGCTCCCAGTCAAAGCGGCGCACCAGGATGCCAAAATGCAGGGTCTCCCCTGGCATGTACATGCCGCGCTCGGAGAAGACAGAGGCCACAAGCCCTGCCGAGGCGCTGTGATGTCCCTGGATGGCAAAGGAGCCAAAATCAAGGTTGCGGGACGTGTCCTTGAGCGAAATCCAGGCCAGGGAATTGTCGTTGCCGTCCTTTGACGCAATGACGGCTACAGGCTCGTGCTCGGCTTCATAGCCGCTGGCTGCGTCCAGCCTGGCGCATCCTGCAGCATCGGTTTTGGCTTCGCTGAGCACCTGGCCGTTGCGTGCCAGAAGCTGTACCTGTATGTCCTTCAGTGGCTGGCCCGTTGTCAGGTTCTGCACAAAGGCCACGCGGCAGCCGTCTGATTCTTCCTTGACGGTCAGCCCCATGTCAGTGACCAGCAGTATTCTTTTAACATAGGCCTGCTGCTTCCCGTTCTGGATGCCTCTCAGCTCAAGCTGTACCAGGCCAGAAGTCTTGCCCATGTCCTTAAGAAGCTGGGGCATGGACAGCACCGGGAAGGAAGCAGTTTTTTCGTCCTTGCAGGCAACCGGGATGCTACCCGACTTGCTTGTGACCTGGGCGTCAAAAATATCGTCCGGCTCCCAGTATTCAAGCGTTTCTGCCGAGAAGCCGTGGTTGGCAGCAAACATGCCTAGGAATGGCGTCCTGATGCTGCGTATTGTCCAGTTTATGGTGTCAATGCCTATGCTGTGCAGGGCAATTGTCCCTGCACCGTTCACGTTAAGGATGTTGCCTGGCTGCAAAAAGGAGAGCTCGGCATTGCCTGAAGGACATTTCAGAACGTACAGGCTGGCTTTCTTAAGGGGCAGCCCGCTGCTTGAGGAAAGCCCTTCGGGCACATACACGACCACACAGCGGTCGTTCTGCATGGGAATGGAAAAACGATGTGTATCCGAAGGGACAGACTGGGAGAGAAGGGCAGGGGCCAGCTTCCTGCTCCTGTCTAAGTCTTCAGCGGATATAGATGGCATTTTCGTCCAGTCTGTCGGCTCGGCTGCTCCGGCTTCCAGTTTTTCAGGCAGCTCGATCACCCCGATATGCGAGAGGACTTCCTTGGGATCCACCCGCAAGGTAGTTTTTATTTCCAGTTCGATGCGGCTGTTCAGATTGCTGTCATGCCCCCTGTACAGCTTTACTGATTCTACGGCAAAGAGATCGTTTTTGCCCTGCACTGTAAAGGAGTCAGCCGGCCTGTCTGCCCTGACGGCAGTAATCCTGCGTCCATTGTCCCTGTCCATTGTATAGGTGGAAAGCCCGCCTAAGGAGATAGCCGCACGGCTGGAATTAAAGGGCATGTTCAGAATGCGGACGCTGAGCAGGGCGCTTGTCTTGTCTGCACTCCAGGAAAAGCGCGGCTCTCCAAGACGCAGCCCTGAATCTATGTCAGCTGGGGCAAGGGTAATCTGCTTTTCGGCCTGCTGCTGATTTGCCGGCCAGATAAAGGTCAGCGGGATGGTGATGCCGTGCTTTCCCTCTGCGGACGGATCTATCCAGATGCGCTCCCTGCCTATGTTTACTGCCTGGGGCTGCGTTGTATAGGTAAATTTGAGGGAAGAAAGCTGGACCCTCTGCGGCAGGGGCAGGTTGGAGAGGTCTATGGTGTATTTTGTCTGCGGAGCCAGGGCGCCGCTTGCGGTTGCCGGGGTGAAGCGGACTGTGGACGGCGATGTCCAGCGCCATTCTCCCTTTGTATGCGGAGTCATGGCTATGCCCTTGGCCATGCTGCCCACGTTGCCCAGTGCTGGCGAGGCGCATTCCTGTGCCCAGGAAGATCCGTACATTTTCCTGCATTTGGATTCGTCCAGCGCAAAGGTCAGGGTGATGCCGTCATTCCATGCACTGAATGCGGGGTCGTCTGTCAGGATCCTCTGGAATGAGGGACCTGCCATGGCAGTGCCCGGCACGGTCAGGAGTACGATAAAAAGCGTACAGATGAGAGAAAAGAGTTTTTTCCGGTACATAAAAATCCTCCTGACCTTGAAGGGGTGGTCATTTGGGCATCTGGCGGCGGGCGTTGGATAGTATTTGTGACAGGACCAGCCTGTGTCCTTTCTGGTATGGCACATCCTAAGTATCATGACCAAAGCAGGGAAACAAGCAGGAAGCATGGCAGCGCACAGCACGCAGCGGTAAAAAAGTGCCCTAAAATGAGCTAGGCAAGCAACTTCCAATGGTGTAAAAAACATTGCTTGCCCAGCATGGGTTGGAGGTTGTCCGCATGTCCTTTTCTCTGATGATGCAGTTACAGCAAAAAAGCTTGTTTCCGCCTGTC
Organism: Desulfovibrionaceae bacterium; assembly: GCA_030530085.1. Taxonomy (GTDB): domain Bacteria; phylum Desulfobacterota; class Desulfovibrionia; order Desulfovibrionales; family Desulfovibrionaceae; genus Desulfovibrio. Next base: position 18,223 of record JAUMVQ010000019.1, read on the forward strand.
CTGCGGATGTTTATTTGCTGTCTTTCCCTGTGCCTGCTTTTTTCCGCTGCCGCAGTTCAGCCTGCATGGGCTGAAGGCAGTGATTCTGCCAAGGCAGAAGATGTGAAAAAAGAGGCGCCCAAGGAAGCCAAAAGCCAGGATACCGGCAAGGCAAAGGACAGCAAGGACGCCAAGGCCGACAAAAA
>JAUMVQ010000227.1 GCA_030530085.1 Desulfovibrionaceae bacterium
CATTGTGACGGGACCGACCTCGGCCCATGCAGCTGTTATTGAAGTCAGGTACTCAGGGACATCAGAAGCAATGCTAAAGGATGCAGAGGATGCCCTTAGCCGGCTCAGGGGGAAGAGATATGCTGAAAACTTTGAAGGCCCCTATAAGAAAATCATGCTCTGGGGCATATCGTTTTGTAACAAGTCCTGTGTTGCCAGGGCCGGAGAATTTCTTAAAGCCACAGACAGCAAATGACTGATGATGCCCTTATGCCGCCCCTGCCCCCTGTGCATCGGGCCAGCGACGGTCTTACGCAGTAACAGGATAAGCAGGACAGGGAGGAGGCGCATGCTGCGCACGCAAAAAGTCCCCGGCAGCGTGCTATGCTGCCAGGGACTTCCTATATATGCGCCCGGACGCCTCTGGCGCCAGGCCTGTGCCTTTCAGGCTATTCTTCCTCAGAGCGTCCGGGAATATCCCTTCCCTGACCTTCCAGCTGCTTTAGGAACTTCTCACGGCAGTCATAGCTGCAAAAATGGTATGTCTTGCTGCCGTCACGCACGGTGATGGACTCATCCAGGGAAACATAGGCGCCGCAGACAGGATCCTTGACCATTTCGCCGGCAGCAACCTTGCGATCCATTTCCTTCTGGTCAATCTTTTCTTCCTTTTCGCGTTTTTTGAAAAAGTCATTGGCAAAGAGCCTGTAGAGAATATAGGCAGCCAGTGCTATTATAACCCATTTAATCATAATTATTCTCCTGGCCGTGTTAGGGCCGCAGTATCTGTTTCCTGATAGATGACCATATCCCGCATGGACCATGTGAGACGATCCAGCAGCGTACTAATGTTTTCCCCTTGTACAGTAAGGTCAGGTGCTATGTCACGCAGGGGAACAAGCCAGAAAGCACGTTGTACAAGACGGGGATGAGGCAGGAGGCAGACGGGATCTGATGAAAGGCAAGCTCCGCCTGCGCCAAAGAGCAGCATGTCAATGTCAATGGCCCTGGGGCCATAGCGCAGGGCAGGATCCTTGCTGCGCACCCGTCCCAAGGCTGCCTCGATTTCAAGGAGCCTCTGCATGAGCCTGACTGGGTGCGTGCCCTTGCAGGCCTTAAGTTCCAGGACCTGGTTGTGAAAAAAAGGCTGGTCTGCATAGTCCTGCGGCTCGGTCTTGTATACAGGCGACTCTCTGACAAGCAAAAGCCCATCTTCCCTGCGCAGGGCATCACGTGCCCTGTCAAGACGATCCATGGCATCAGGGGAATTGGAGCCAAGGCCCAGCCACAGCGGTATGCCGCCGGCACAGCCCCTGGCATCTGATGAGCCTGGCATGTCGTTCATGCCAGTTTCTTTCTCTTCTGTCTCAGCCACCTGCATACACTCCAAAAACATTGCGTCAGAACAAGCCAGAGCCTTTAAAAAGATGCAGGTCTGCGCTCTTCAGGCATCCCTGCATGGCTCTTGCAAAAGGCACTATGCCACAAAGAGGCGCTATAATCCACTCTTCAAAAAAACGCAGGACAGAATGCAGCCGGCCAAAGCGCCAGAATGTACGGCAGTTGACAGCAATGAGGCGGAAAAGGCATTGGACCCGTATCCGGCCAAGAGTGTACTATAAGTGCAGCAATGCTGCCTCAGGCACCCTGTGGCAGGGATACATGGATATACAGGATATGGCTTTCATGACGGCATTTTCATCCGCATCACGGCCCGCAGCCCTGCCTGCGGCATCGTTTCTGAAGCAGCAGGCACCGCAATGGCTGGACAGCCTGCTTGCTGTAAGAGGACTGTCCCCTGCCACAGTGACCGCCTATACGCAGGATCTCAATGACTTCTTTTCTTTTCTGGAAAACCTCTCTGCAGGCAGGGCAGAGCCAGCAGGCACCATGCCTGAGGCTTCTTCTGCTGCAGCTTCCGGGACGGATGAGATCCTTGTAACAACAGACACGGTCCTTTTGTACCTGGCATACGGACAGAGCCGTCAGCAGACTGCCAGGACGCTGGCCAGGAGGCTTGCTGCCCTGCGTTCCTATTTTGTGTGGCTGGCAGACCAGGGGCATAACCTCGTCAATCCCTGTGTCGATACTACCAACCCGTCCCTGCCCATGCACCTGCCGGTCTTTCTCTCAAAGGAAGAGGTGAAAGCCCTGCTGGCACAACCTGACTCAAGCACCTTGCGCGGAAAAAGGGATGCCTGCATCCTGGACATCCTCTATGCGGCAGGACTCAGGGTATCGGAACTTATTTCCCTGCCTCTCAATGCCGTTGACATGCAGCAGGGCCTTTTGCGCATTTTTGGCAAGGGATCCAAGGAAAGGCTTGTTCCCCTGCATGACAAGGCGCAAAAGCATTTGCTGGAATACCTTGCAAAGGTACGCCCTCTCCTTTCGCCGCAATGCTCCCTGGTCTTTCTGAACCAGAAGGGAAAAAAGCTCACCAGGCAGTATGTCTTTACCATGGTGAGGGACATGGCCAGGGCCTGCGGCATACAGCGTACCATCTCGCCGCATACTCTGCGGCACAGCTTTGCCACGCATCTTCTGGAAGGCGGCGCTGATCTGCGCAGCGTGCAGATGCTCCTGGGCCACAGCGATGTTGCCACCACCGAGATATATACCCATGTGCAGACAGAAAGGCTTATCCGCCTGCACCACCAGTTCCATCCAAGGTGCAGGCAGGAAAAGACATAGCAGCTGAAAGAGGAGCAACTGTATGCTCTACAACCATCCCTGCGTTGCTTTGCTCATTGAAAAAGGGCTTCCCTCCCGCACTTGTGCCAGTTTTTTGGCAGGTGCGGACAGGGAAGCCCTTGCTTATATAATTGTCTTAAAAAGGGATGTTCAAAGGCCGGACAAGCCTAGAACTCGTACCTGACCAGGCAGTTGCCGGAAACACCCCGCTTCTGGCCCACGTAGCCCTGCACGCCAAGGTTAATGGAGAGGGGCAGGTCTTCGGAAGGCTTCATCATAAGGCCAAGTTCGCCCATGCCGGAGCTTCCTTCGAAGCTGGGGGCTGCCA
>JAUMVQ010000228.1 GCA_030530085.1 Desulfovibrionaceae bacterium
AGGGCCGCAACGTCCCGCTCAAGCGCCTGAACTCCGAAAGCGCCGAGATGGACTGGATCAGCGATGAGGACAGAAGGATTATCTCCTATATAGAGCAGGATGTGTCCTTCTGGGACGCCAATATCACCCTGCGCCTGTCTGCCTGCTGCACGGCCCTGGAAGGGCACAACCTGCTCTTCCAGAGGGATGAGGCAGTTCCCGGCAGCCTGCGGCCGGTGCAGCTCAAGCGCGGCCATCTGGAATTTCACTTAGGCGAGGTGGATGCCTCCTGCTGCAGGCTGTCCATAGACGGCACCATCAATGCAGACCACCTCATGAGCGGCGTCTGCTTTGAGCAGCACGACAGCGAGATCGTCTTTTACAAGCTCAATGCCAGGGAACAGAAGGTCGTGGAGCTTGTGGGCGACGGCATGGATTTCCCGAGATCCGAACTGCCCAGGGTGCTCAATCTCACCCGCTCAAGCCTCAACATGGCCATGCGCACCGACAATGTCAGCGCCGAAGCCGTTGATCCTGTCTCCATGCCGGTTTTGCAGCTTGAGCAGACTGCAGGCGGCTTTACCGGGATTATTGGCGTGCGTCCCTTCGGGCGCCCGGATACGACCTTTTTTGCGACAGGCGAGGGGGCGCAGGAACCGCTGGCCACTGTTCCTGCTGCCGACGGATCAGGCGAGACCAGGACGCTCAGGGTGAGGCGCGACTTTGCCATGGAGCGCAGGGAGCTTGAGGAACTTAAATTATCCTGTCCCACCCTGGCTGCCAACCTTGAGCTCAGGCACTGGTCCAGCACCGACATAGAGGATGTGCTGGCACTGCTTGAGGAACTGCGCCTCTCCTCTGTGCCCAGCCGCGTGGAATGGCCGAGGGGCGGCAGGCTGCATCTTTCAGGGCGCCTTGAGCCCAAGGACGTCAAGGTCAGGATAGAAGAGGGGGCCAGGCAGGACTGGTTTGACCTGATGGGCGGCGCCAGAATAGACGAAGACAAGTTTGTGTCCTTGAAGTCCATGCTGGCCAGCCTTGAGGGCAGCCGCTTTGTATCCTTGGGCGATGGCGAGTACCTTGCCCTGACCGAGGATTTGCGGCGCAGGCTTTCCTCCCTGAAGCTTGTGGGCATGGAAGGCAGGAAGGACAATGTTGAGCTCAGTGCCATTGCCCAGGCGACAGCCGGGCAGATGCTGTCGGACATGGATCTTTCCTGTTGCCCTGCCTGGCAGTGCTCCATGGACCGCATGCGCGAGGCCATGCAGGCAGAGCCTGCAGTGCCGTCCCTTTTGAAGGCAGAGCTCAGGGACTACCAGCGCGAGGGCTATGTCTGGATGCAGCGCCTGGCCATCTGGGGCGTGGGCGCCTGCCTGGCCGATGACATGGGCCTTGGCAAGACATTGCAGTCCATAGCCGTGCTTTTGAACCAGGCGCAGAAAGGGCCCTGCCTTGTAATTGCGCCCACCTCGGTGTGCGGCAACTGGGAATCGGAAATAGCACGCTTTGCGCCAACCCTGGCTTGTCACAGGCTTGGAAGCAGCGGCCGCAAGGAAGTTGTAGAAGCCCTCGGCGTCAATGACGTGCTCATTGTGGGCTACGGCCTGCTGCCCAACGTGCAGGAAGAGCTTTGCTCACGCACCTGGTCCATGGCTGTCTTTGACGAGGCGCAGAACCTCAAGAATGCCCACACCATGCGCGCCAGGACTGCGGCAAGGATTGAGGCCTCCTTCCGCCTTGCCCTGACTGGAACCCCCATAGAAAACCGCATAGAAGATCTGTGGAGCCTCTTCCATATCATCAACCCGGGCCTTTTGGGATCGTGGGAGCGCTTTGTAAAGCGCTACGGGCAGGCAAAGGCGGGATCCCCTGCCAGCCGGTCCTTAAGAAATGTAGTTAAGCCCTTCCTGCTGCGCCGCCTCAAGAGCGCAGTGCTTGAGGAACTGCCCGAGAAGACGGAGCAGAACATACTTGTCGAGCCCAATGAAAAGGAACTGGCCTTCTATGAGTCGCTGCGCCTGAGGGCTGTTGAAAAGCTGACTGAGAAGGAAGACGAGGCAGGCCGCTTTGAAATACTGGCAGAGCTTACCAGGCTGCGCCGCGCCTGCTGCCATCCCGGCCTTGCAGATCCCGACATGCTCTCCCTGGAAAAGGAAAGCTCAAAGACAGAGTATTTCCTGGAAATGGCAGAAAATCTCATAGCCGGCGGGCACAAGGTCCTGGCATTCAGCCAGTTTACAAGCTATCTGGCCCAGCTGAAGACGGCCCTGGACGAGCGCGGCATACGCTGGCAGTACCTTGACGGGGCAACGCCTGAAAAGGACCGCAGGGCCAGCGTGGCAGCCTTCCAGAGAGGCGAGGGCGATGTTTTCCTGCTGTCCTTAAAGGCAGGCGGCACAGGCATCAACCTGACGGCTGCCGACTATGTAATCCATCTGGATCCCTGGTGGAACCCGGCTGTGGAGGATCAGGCATCGGACCGTGCCCACAGGCTGGGGCAGAAGAGGCCCGTTACCATCTACCGCCTGGTCATGGCAGGCAGCGTGGAAGAAAAGATACTGGAACTGCATGCTGCCAAGCGTGCCCTGGCGTCCGAATTCCTGGAAGGCGCAGCAGAGGCAGGGAAGAAGCTGAGCGAAGAGGATTTGCTCAACCTTTTGCGATAGTGTAAGGGTACATGGCAAGTTTTGCGTGTTAATCTGATATCTTACGGTGCAGTTTTTGTGTGCGGGAAAGCCTGCACCGCAGGTACTGCCTGAGGGGACTCTCTATGTGCGCCATGAAAAAGAAGACAACAAAAAGTACGACAGGAGCTGCGCAAGCCAAGCCTGCGGTGGTTACGCCTAGTCCTGAGGCAGTTGCCAGGCATACCTTTGTCTGCGCAGATTCCCTGACTTCTGCATTCAGCGATACGGACAGGCCTTTGCATAACCTGATGGATATGATGCCTGGGAACATGAGCACCCTGATAGGCTTTGACGGCTACTATTATGCTGATTATG
>JAUMVQ010000020.1 GCA_030530085.1 Desulfovibrionaceae bacterium
TCACAAGATGCCACACGGCCGAAAAACAAACCGTATGACAAAAAAGCCACCGAAACATTGCCTGTCTTGTCAGGGTGTCCCGGAAATATTCTTGCAATCCACTTTATCTCAAAAAGTGTTAAAAAGGCAACATTTTATTTTGTAAATAGTACAGCAAATCACTACACTATGTCACAAAATTCACAGAAAAGCTCTTGCCTCACAGCTTTGGAAAAGCTATTAATTAACTGGTTTGACTGATCATACAGACGGTCAGCCCGGCCTTCCGTCCAGTCTTCTCTGCACGCTGTACGAATCAAGGAAGACAAAGGCGGCCGGGCCGTATTTGGATGGGGGCTTCTCCTGCCGGAGAGGCGAAATTCAACTTTCAGAGGAGTTAGTGGTATTATGGCTAACCAACATGTTTTTAATGAAGATAAAGTCGCCTGCGTACTTGGCGGCTTTGTTTTCCTGCTGGGGCTGTGCAAATTTGCCGGCCTGGATCTCGTTGGCTGGATCCTGAAGATGGGCATGTGGGTCGATGACCCCATGGTCTGCTTCAAGGCTGCCACCAAGGGCTACATGGAAGGATGGCAGGCCCTGCTTGCAACATATGTTTTTGTTACCCTCGGCCTGTCCGTTGGTATCAAAATGATGAAAGGCAACCCGATTAAATTTATCGGTGCCTTTACAGTCATCTTCTTCATTGCTGTGGCATGCTATGTGTGCGGCGCCAATGCCTATATTGCCGCCAACCCCACCCAGCTCGCCAAGCAGGGCATTCCCTGGGCTCTCGGCCTCAGCACTGAAGCCGGCCTTATTCTTGCCCTTATCGTGGGCATCATTCTCGGCAACTTTGCTCCCGGCTTTGTCGAGAAGCTGCAGGAATGCGGCGCATGCCGTCCTGAGCTTTTCGTCAAGATCGCCATCGTTATCCTCGGTGTCGAGCTGGGCGTGAAGGCTGCTGACGCTGCTGCCTTTGCCGGCGTGGTTATCTTCCGAGGCCTGTGCGCCATCGTTGAAGCCTACCTGCTCTACTGGGCTGTCGTGTACTACGTTGCCCGTAAATACTTCAAGTTCAACAAGGAATGGGCCGCTCCCCTGGCCTCCGGCATTTCCATCTGCGGCGTGTCTGCCGCCATCGCCACCGGCGGCGCCATCCGCGCCCGGCCGGTTGTCCCGATCATGGTTTCTTCCCTGGTCGTGGTCTTCACCTGCATCGAAATGCTGATCCTGCCCTTCATTGCTTCCGCAGTCCTGCATAACGAGCCCATGGTGGCCGGCGGCTGGATGGGCCTTGCAGTCAAGTCTGACGGTGGCGCCATTGCTTCCGGTGCCATCACCGAATCCCTGATTCTGACCAAGGCTGCTGCCCTGGGCACCAACTGGGAAACCGGCTGGATTACCATGGTTACCACCACGGTCAAGGTCTTCATCGACATGTTCATCGGCGTGTGGTCCTTCATCCTGGCCTACATCTGGACGAAGTACTTTGACGCCGAGGCCAAGGAAGGCAAGAAGATGAGCTGGGGCGATGTGTGGGATCGTTTCCCCCGCTTCGTGCTGGGCTACGTGATCACCTTCCTGATCATGCTCACCATCTGCATCAGCAGCCCCGACATGCACAAGGTTGCCAAGAGCATCTCCGGCGCCCTCAACGGCCTGCGCGTTATGTTCTTCCTGCTGACCTTCTTCTCCATCGGCCTGGTTTCCAACTTCAAGAAGCTGCTTGAAGAAGGCATCGGCCGCCTGGCGATTGTGTACGTGGTGTGCCTGTTCGGCTTCATCATCTGGGTCGGCCTGTTCATCTCCTACCTCTTCTTCCATGGCATGACTCCTCCGCTCGCCCAGGCTGCCGCTGCAGCCGCCGGAATGTAATGCTGGATTTGCAAGGAGTATAAAATGGATACCAAACAGGAAGCCAAATTCCACGAAGAAATCCAGAACATGGAATATGAGCCCCTCGATCCTGTCGAGATGAAGCTCATCCACTGGAGCTGGGGCCTTGGTGTCGCACTGCTGGTTGTTCTGTACATTGTCAGCAGATACATCGGCCACTAAGCAAAGACTGTAATGCCGCATAAAAACCGGCATAACTGATTATCGGGCTCCCCCGCTTCTGGCGGGGGAGCCTCTGTCAGAAAGGGGAGACAGGCTTTCCTCCTTCTGCCAGAGGCAGCAAAAAGCCCATCAGCAAACTATTTTTCTTGTCATACTGTTTTTTATCAGATCCTGCCGTATGACAGGATATTTTTTTTCAGAGGATTACACGTCATGCCACGGTATCATGTCCGTTATCTCAAGGGTCCCAACATGCATCTGCGTCTGTACCACGAGGCCATAGAAGAGGCCCCGTCCTTTGAGGAGGCCCTGCGCAGGCACACAGACTGGCCCATACAGATAGCCTGGGATGACAGGGCTGCCACGGCCTGGAATCCCGGCACCTGCATGTACTATCAGGAAATGTGGGAAGCAGCCCTGCTTGACGACAATGCCCATATGCCGCTCATAGGCGCCTGGAAACAGGGAACGGACGATCAGGCAGAAAAGCACTGAGACAAATGAAGGGCAAAGGCACAGGGAATGCACGCATTCCCATTCTTGTTTCAGCCTGCCTGGCAGGCATACCCTGCCGCTACGACGGCAGGGCCAATACTGTTGCCGAAATAGCTACCTGGCATGCCGAAGGACTTGTGTTGCCAGTGTGCCCCGAGGTCCTGGGCGGCCTTCCCATACCGCGCACACCCTGCGAGCTGTGCGCCAGGGGCGTATACGACAAAAACGGCACAGACATGACAGAGGCCTTTGTGAAGGGTGCAGAAAAAGCCCTGGCACTGGCACAGAAAGCCGGCACAAAAGTAGCCATACTGAAGGCAAAATCACCATCCTGTGGGGCAGGATACGTGTACGACGGTACATTCAGCCACACGCTCTGCAAGGGAGATGGTGTTTTTGCCAGCCTTTTGCTGAAGCACGGCATAACTGTCTGTACAGAAAAGACATTCAAAGAGGTCCTTGCAGGCAGGCTGTCGGGAAAAAATTCTTAAGGCAGAGCAAGGACCATCAGACCTCGCCTGTAGCAGTACAGACAAATGATATAAAGAAAGACGCCAGAAGGGCACAGCCCGTCTCCGGCGTCTTTTGTTTTTGTATATCCTGGCTGCCTCAGGCTCTCAGGACTGTTTTTCCATATCAGGCAAGCATGTCCTGCATATTGTACAGCCTTCCTGCCTTCTGCTTTACAAGCCATTTGCAGGCCCTGAGGGCTCCGCCTGCAAAGTTGGCCCTGGATTCGGCCCTGTGCGTTACCTCAATTGTCTCACCAGGTCCCATGAAGTACACGGTGTGCACGCCGACCACATCGCCGCCGCGCACGGCCATGATGCCTATCTCGTCCTTGGGACGGGGACCGATAATGCCGTCACGCCCAGACTTGCGCACCTTTGCCAGATCCCAGCCCTTGGCAGCTGCAATGCACTCGCCAAGCCTGATGGCCGTTCCGCTGGGGCTGTCCTTCTTTTTGTTGTGATGTATCTCGGTTATGTCCACGTCATAGTCGCTGCCAAGGCTCTGCACCAGCAATGGCAGGATTTTTTGCAGGACACTGACGCCGACGCTCATGTTGGGAGACCAGAAAATAGGAGTCTCCTCTGCATATTTATACAGCTTCTGGACCTGTTCTGCAGAAAAGCCAGTTGTCCCGATAACCAGGGAGACATGCCTTTCAGCGGCAATCTGTGCCGAGTGCAGGCTTGATTCCGGACTGGAAAAGTCAACTATCACGGCCCCTTCAGGGCAGGTTCCGATAACGGCACCGAGATCGTCAGAGACAACGCAGTCTACGGGCACTACCGCAGGCTGGTACTCCGTGCGCTCTACCATGCCGGCCATATCAAGATCGCTGTCCTGCATGACCATGTCACAGAGAGTCTTTCCCATGCGCCCGCCGGCGCCCACAACAATAACCGGTAAACCCATATATACGCTCCTTGTTGTACAGCCTGCCTTCCCTGCCGGGAGGACGGGCTACTTTTCTTTCTGTTCTTCAAGCATGGCCATGAAGGCCTGCTCATCCAATACCTCAATACCAAGGGAACGGGCCTTGTCAAGCTTTGAACCAGGCTTGTCTCCGGCCACAAGGTAGTCCAGCTTTTTGGACACGGAACTCACGATGACAGCCCCGGCCTTTTCTGCCATGCGCTGTGCCTCGCCCCTGGGAATAGAGAGAGTGCCCGTAAAGAGAAAACGCCTGCCCTGCAGGGGACTATTGCTGTCTTCTGCAGCATCATTCTCCTTCTCCTCAGGCCACAGCCCGAGGGAGCGGAATTTCTCAAGCATCTCCCTGTTGGCATGTCCTGCAAAGAAGCTGACGATGGACTCAGCCATCTTCGGCCCGACGCCTGGCAATACGGTCAGTTCCTCACAGGATGCCTGCACTATGGCATCCATAGTATGAAAATGCTGTGCCAGAAGCCTGGCAGCCTGCTCTCCCACATGGTGGATGCCAAGGCCTGACAGGAAGCGGGCCAGGGTGGCCTCTTCCCTTGCTGTCTCAAGGGCCTGGACAAAATTGGAGGCCAGCTGCTTTCCCATGCGCTCATAGCCCAGGAGCTCCTTTTCAGTCAGCGTAAAGAGATCGGCAGGTGTCTTGACGCGTCCTGACTGGACCAGCTGCTCAATCCACTGGCTGCCTATGCCCTGGATGTCCAGCCCTGCAGACGACACAAAATGGATAATGGAACGCAGCCGCACTGCAGGGCAGGAAATATTGTCGCATATCCAGGCAGACTGCCCCTGCTCGCGGTGCACGTGCTCGCCGCAGGCAGGGCATGTGTCAGGAAAGACCCAGGGAACGGCCGAGGGCGGACGCTTTTCCATGCATACGCGCACTATCTCGGGGATAACATCGCCGGCCCTCTGCACGACGACAGTGTCGCCTATGCGCACATCCTTGGCCCTGACCTCGTCCTCATTGTGCAGGGTGGCGCTGGAGACAGTCACGCCGCCGACAGAGACAGGCACAAGCTTGGCCACAGGCGTCAGCACGCCTGTCCTGCCTACCTGCACCTCTATGGCCTGCAAGATGGTCATGGCCTGTTCTGCAGGGAACTTGAAGGCTACGGCAAAGCGGGGCGATCTGGCAGTAAAGCCAAGGGCCTGCTGGGCTGCAAGGTCATTTACCTTGGCAACTGCGCCGTCTATCTGCATGGCATAGCCTTCCCTGCCTGCACGAACGCTCTCCACGTAGCTTTCAACCTCGCCAAGGCCATGGCAGATCTTTCCGCCCGGAGGCGTGGCAAAGCCGCATGTCTCAAAGTAGTGCATCAGATCGGCATGGCTTGTCCTTGGGGGACAGCTTCCCCAGACAGCAGCACCCATGCTGTAGGCCAGAAAGGTCAGTGGCATCCTGCGGGCGGCCTGCACGTCAAGCTGGCGCAGGCATCCTGCGGCCGCATTGCGGGGATTGGCAAAAAGCTTCTGTCCCAGGGCCTCGCGCATGGCGTTGGCCTCGGCAAAATGCTCCTTGTACATGACCACTTCTCCGCGCACTTCCAGAAGCTCGGGGAATGGCCCCTCTCCTGCAAGATGAAGGGGGATGGTTCGTATGGTGCGCGCCTGTTCCAGCACCACCTCGCCCTCTTCGCCGTTGCCGCGGGTTATGGCGCTGACAAGCAGGCCATTCTCATACACAAGTTCCAGGGCAAGGCCGTCCAGCTTGGGATCGCACCAGAATACCATTGGCGTTTCAGGCACGGCCCGTATCATGCGCTGGGCAAAATCATGCCACTCGTCCATATTGAAGACGTCCTCAAGCCCGTACATGCGCGTGCGATGGGCCTGCGTCTTAAGGCCTGGCAATAGCCCGCCGCCCACACGCAGGGTGGGCGAATGAGGCGAACGGAACTGGGGATACTGCCTTTCAAGCGCAGTCAGCTCCGCAAACATGGCGTCATAGGCCTCATCCGAAATCTCAGGGGCATCGAGCGTATGGTAGAGGCGGTTGTGGCGCTCAAGTTCCCTGACCAGGGCATCCATGCGGTCATGGACAGCACTGTCTTCCTCTGGCGCAGGCTCACTGGCGGCAACGCGCAGCAGGGCATCGGGTTCCGGGGGCAAAAGCATACTGTTCTCCTCGTTATCTGAAAACTATGGCCACTTAAAAAAGTATCTTGAACGCATTCTACCTGAAAGAGACTGCGCACTCAACAGCGCACAAAGGCCTGAACTCTGGCGGTCTTCCCCGTAACACCAGATCTGGCAATTGCCTAGTCAGGCCCTTTTATGCTATCAGAGGCAGTTGTAATTTTGTCTTTTTTGGACCGGAGCAAGGCAGCACAGCCACTGCAGCCTGCGGCCTTTCTGCCGTCTCCCTTTCTCTTTGCCCCCTGAATGCAAAAAAACTATGCCGGAAAAAACTATCTATATCTGCTCCAGCTGCGGGGCCAGTTCGCCGCAGTGGATGGGGCAGTGTCCCAAGTGCAGACAGTGGAACACGCTTGAAGAGGAAGTAACAAGCTCTCTTCCCATACCTGCTGTTTCAGGCATGCAGGCCCCCAAGGTCATGCGCCTTCAGGATGCAACGGAAGATGAAAGGCATCCTTTTTCATCGGGGCTTCTGCCCCTGGACAGGCTCTTGGGATCCGGGCTTGTGCCCGGCGCCGTGACCCTGGCCGGCGGCGAGCCCGGCATTGGCAAGTCAACGCTGCTCTTGCAGGTCGCAGGCCTTGTGGCAGCCAGGGGCCGCAGGGTGCTCTATGCCTCAGGCGAAGAAACGCTGGCCCAGATACGGGCCAGGGGCGAGCGCCTGCATGCACTGCACGACAATCTGCTGGCCATCTCCACGCCATCCTGCGACGACGTGCTCAGCGCCCTGGGCGATACCAGGCCGGACCTGCTCATCCTGGACTCGGTACAGACTGTTGCCTGCACCACGGCCGACGGCCTGCCCGGCAATGTAAACCAGGTGCGTGCCGTTGCCTCCTCTGTCATCGAAACCTGCCGCCGCCTGGGCATTTCCGGCATCCTGGTGGGGCATGTCACCAAGGAAGGCACCCTGGCCGGGCCGCGCCTTCTGGAACACATGGTCGATACGGTCATCTCCCTTGAAGGCGACCGCCGCCAGGCCTTCAGGATCATGCGCGTATCCAAGAACCGCTTCGGCCCTTCTGATGAAATGCTGGTCTTCCGCATGGGGGGATGCGGCATGGAAATCGTGCCCGACCCGTCAACCTTCTTTCTTGAGGACCGCAACCCGTCCCTGGCAGGGACTGCCGTGGTCATGGCCTGCGAGGGCAGGCGCCCCCTGGCCGTCGAAATACAGGCTTTGGCCTGCAAGTCATGCTTTTCCATCCCGCGCCGTTCTGCGCTTGGCTTTGACACCAACAGGCTGAACATGCTGCTGGCAGTGCTGGAAAAGCATCTGCGCCTCAATTTTTCCCAGGTGGACATATATGCCAAAGTAGGCGGCGGCCTGCGCCTGCAGGATCCGGGGCTTGATCTGGGGGTCGTGACAGCCGTCCTGTCATCCTTCTACAATATTCCCCTGCCTGAAAAAGCCGTCTTTTTCGGGGAATGCGATCTGAACGGCCAGATACGTCCCGTCACCTGCCAGGACCAGCGCGAAAGCCAGGCAAAAAAGCTGGGCTGCACGCCCATTGTCAGGCCTGGCACCGTGAATACCATTGTTGATCTGGCCCAGAGGCTCTTCAGAAGAAACAGGGGAGGAGAACGCCATGCCTGAAGAAACCGAACGCAAGTACCTGCATGTTTCTGCTGACGAGCTGCGCCCCCTGCTGCTGGCAGCAGGGGCAAAACTCTGCTACGGCCCCTATTTTGAAACCAACGTCTTGTACGATCTGCCAGGAAAGCCCCTGCGCGAAAAGCATCAGCTCCTGCGCCTGCGCACCTTAGAGCAGGCCGGCAGGTGTGACTGCAGGCTTACCTTCAAGGCCCCCCTGCCCGATGCCCTGGCCTGCGGGCGTCCTGTCAAGCGCCGCGAGGAACTGGAACTGGGGCTGGATGACGCAAAGGCCATGCATGCCATCCTGACAAGGCTGGGCTACATCGAAATCGGGCGCTATGAAAAAGTGCGCTCATCCTGGCATATAGGGGACACAGTCCATATTGACATCGACGAGCTGCCCTTCATGCACTGCGTCGAGATAGAAGCGCCCCTGGACAGCTTTGAAAAAACAGAACAAATGCTCGGCCTTTCAGCAAAAGAAACCAGTGCCGCAAGCTACCATGCCCTCTACACGGAATGGCTGGCCGGGCAGGGACTGCAGCCTTCGGCCGATCTTCTCTTTGAGCCGGAAGAAAGGGACAGAATACGGGCAGAGCTCGGCTTGGAATGCGGCAGTGACTGCGTAGCAGCATCATTGGCACGCTGATCAGCCTTTTGCAATACAGGATAAAGAGACCATGCCAACACAGACATTTTCCACGCCAGGCACAGACACGGCAGACGTTGCCGAGCCTGAGATCAAGGAACCGCCCCTGTATGCCGTCTATCTGCATAATGACGACTATACAACCATGGACTTTGTGGTCCTCATTCTGAAAGAAATCTTCTTTATGAACGAGGAAAAAGCCATAGCAGTCATGCTGAAGGTGCATCAGGAAGGCGTTGCCAAATGCGGAACCTATGTAAAGGAAATAGCTGCCACCAAAAGGCTGCAGGTCACAAGGCAGGCCCAGAAGGCAGGCTTTCCCCTGTTATGCACCATTGAAGAAGAATAAGCCCTGGCTTTTTGATACGCTTTTTATGGAGGGTGCGGCCTGTCCTGCGGATTTCACCGCAGGTGTCCCCGCATAATTTTGATGAAGTATTCACCGCTTGCTGAAGAAGTCATAAAGCATGCCCTTGCTGAAGCCCATATGAGAAGGCATTCCATCTTTTCGGTGGAGCACATTCTCTATGCCATGCCTTCAGTGGAAAAGGGACGCATGCTTCTTGGCGGCATAGGTGTCAATGTCTCCATGCTGCTCACGCAGCTGGAGGAATTCTTTGCCCATTTCATGGAGACTGTACCCAAGGACAGGCCCAACAACAGGATTGAGTACAGTGCCGGCCTCATCCAGCTCCTTGAAAGGGTGGCGCGCAACATGCAGAACGCAGGCAGGGACGTGGCCAACCTGGGAGCCCTGCTGGTGGCCATGCTCCAGGACGAGGACATTCACGCCACCTACTATCTGCGCACCCAGGGAGTAACCCTGCTGGATGCACAGCAGTTTGTGTCGCACCGCTACGATGAAAATGACAGCGATGCCGATGCTGACAGGATGGAAAAGGTGGACGGCGGCACAGGCAGGGAAAAGGACAAAAAAAAGCAGTCTGCCCTGGAGGAATTTGCCACGGATCTTACGGCACTGGCAAAAGAAGGCAAGCTTGATCCCCTGGTCGGGCGATCAAAAGAGCTGGAACGCACCATTGAAATCCTCTGCCGCAGGACCAAGAACAACCCGCTCTTTGTGGGCGATCCCGGGGTCGGCAAAACTGCCATGGCCAACGGAATTGCCCTGCGCATTGCACAGGGGGATATCCCGGAGCGCTTTGCCTCTTCCCGTATCTACTCCCTTGACATGGGGCTGCTTGTGGCAGGCACGCGCTACCGCGGCGACTTTGAGGAACGCCTCAAGAAGGTCGTCAGCGAGCTGCAGGCAAAGCCTGATGCCATCCTCTTCATCGACGAAATACATACCATTGTCGGAGCAGGCGCCACCTCAGGCGGCGCCCTGGATGCAGCCAACATCCTGAAACCCCTGCTGGCCAGCGGGGAACTGCGCTGCATGGGCTCGACCACCTTTGAGGAGTACCGCAACCATTTTGAAAAGGACAAGGCGCTTTCCAGGCGCTTTGTCCCGGTAAAGCTGCATGAGCCGTCCCATGCCGAATGCCTCAGCATTCTTAAGGGGCTTGCGGGACGCTATGCCGACTACCATCATGTCAGCTACAGCGACAGCGTGCTTGAGAGCATAGTGAGCCTGTCTGCCCGCCATGTCCGCGACCGCCTCCTGCCTGACAAGGCAATCGACGTTATGGACGAGACAGGTGCCAGCGTCTACCTCAAAGCCTCTGCCAGGGCGGCCCAGGAGAAGAAAGCGGACAAGGCTGCAGCAAAGGCCACGCCGGAAGCAGACGGGCAGGAGGCAGAAAAAAAGCCCAGGAAGGCACGCAGGCTCAGGGTAGGCATTGCTGATGTGGAACAGGTTGTGGCCCGCATGGCAGGCATTCCGGCCAGATCGGTCTCCGGGTCTGAAAAGAAGCGCCTGGCCGGACTTGAGCAGAGCTTAAAGGAGCACGTCTTCGGACAGGATGAGGCCATCTCCTTAGTCTGCCGCGCCATATTGCGCTCAAGGGCAGGCCTGGGCCAGCCCAACAGGCCGCAGGGGTCCTTCCTCTTCTACGGGCCCACCGGCGTGGGCAAGACAGAAGTTGCCAGGAGCCTGGCCGAGGTGCTGGGCATTGAATTTTTGCGCTACGACATGAGCGAATACATGGAGAAGCACTCAGTCTCCAGGCTCATTGGTGCGCCTCCAGGCTATGTGGGCTATGATCAGGGCGGGCTGCTCACCGAGGCCGTGCGCAAGGCCCCCTTCTGCGTCATCCTGCTTGACGAGATAGAAAAAGCGCATCCCGACATCTTCAATGTGCTCTTGCAGGTCATGGACGATGCTACCCTGACGGACAACGGCGGGCGCAAGACAGACTTCTCCAATGCCATCCTCATCATGACTTCCAATGCCGGCACCTTTGAGATGAATGCCGCCTCCATGGGCTTTACCCTGGGCCAGTCTGCAACCGACGCCGCAGGCAGGGCCAAAAAGGCAGTGGAGAACACCTTCACGCCAGAGTTCCGCAACCGTCTTGATGCCATGATTCCCTTCCACAGCCTGAGCAGGGACATGATGATCAGCATTGTGCGCAAATTCATGCGCCAGATTACGGACAACCTGCAAAGCCGCAATGTGGAACTGGACATTTCCGAAAAGGCCCTGAACTGGCTGGCTGAAAAAGGCTTTGATCCGGCCATGGGCGCCCGCCCCCTGCGCAGGCTCATGCGCGACGAGGTGGAAGACAGGCTGACGCAGGCCCTGCTCTTTGGCTCCCTGCAAAAGGGCGGCAGGGCAAGGCTTGACCTGGACGGCACAGGGCTTGTCCTCAAAACAGACGCCTGAGCCAGCCCCCTGGTTTCTGCATACACAATTCTTGATATTCTTTATGTATTCCTTATGAGCACAGACGCTAAAAAGGACGCAGCAGGCCTTAAGCCTTTTGTCAAATGGGCAGGAGGCAAGAAGCAGCTTCTTGCAGAGCTTGCCAGCCGCATGCCCCAAAGATACGGCAGGTACTATGAGCCCTTCATAGGCGGAGGGGCCCTCCTTTTGCACGTGTGCCCTGAGAACGCTGTCATCAATGACGTAAACAGCCAGCTTTTGAACATCTACAGGCAGCTTGCAAAGGATGCAGAAGCAGTCATAGCCAGCCTTGCCAGGCTTGACGCAGCAGAGTGCGATGAAAAAGTCTATCTTGCCATGAGGGAACGCTACAACGCCATGATAGCAGGCAATGTGCTTGATGCTGAGTGTGCAGCCCTCATGATCTGGATTAACAAGCACTGCTTCAACGGCCTCTACCGGGTTAATGGCAAAGGCCTCTTCAATGTCCCCTACAACAACAGGACAGGCGGTCAGTCCATGGATGAAGGCAACCTGCGCGGGATAGGAAACTATCTGTCGTCAGCTGCCGTGGAGATACGCGAGGGGGATTTTGCAGCTGCCCTCTGCGATGTTCAAAAAGGGGACTTTGTCTACCTGGACTCCCCCTATATTCCGGTGAGCAGCACTGCCAATTTTACCTCCTATGCCAAGACCGGCTTCTCACGGGAAGACCATGAAAGGCTAGCCAGAGAATACAGACGCCTTGATGCCCTAGGGGCAAAAGTCATGCTGAGCAACAATGACGTGCCATTGGTGCATGAGCTCTATGATGGCTTTAGCATCTCGTCCATTGGCGTCAGGCGGGCCATCAACAGGGATGCCTCTGCCCGCAGGGGCCGTGAAGTCATAGTCACCAACTATTAGGGCACGGCATGGATGCGGCATATACCAAAAGCACTGGGCTGTATTACCAGGCAGAAGGGCTTGCCCTGATCAAAGGGGATGCCACAGAGGTTCTCGGCAGCATCTCTTCCGGCATTGCCGACATGGTTTTCGCAGACCCGCCCTATTTCTTAAGCAACGGCGGCATTACCTGCAGCTCAGGCAAAATGGTGTCCGTGGACAAGGGCGACTGGGACAAGGAGCCGTCAAGGGAGAAGCGGCATGCCTTTGCCAGGGCCTGGATCGGGCAGTGCAAAAGGATACTCTCCGACACAGGGACCATCTGGATCAGCGGCACCCTGCACAATATCTATGATATCGGCACGGCTTTGGAGGAAGAAGGCTTTAAGATACTCAACAACATAACCTGGCAGAAGACCAATCCCCCGCCGAACCTTTCCTGCCGCTACTTTACGCACAGCACGGAAACCATACTGTGGGCCAGAAAGGACGGCAAAAACGTGCGGCACTACTTCGACTATGCAGCCATGAAGGAGGCAAACGGCGGAAAGCAGATGAAGGACGTCTGGTCAGACATCAGGATGTCCCGCACTGAAAAGGCCTGTGGAAAGCACCCCACCCAGAAGCCGCTGGCATTGCTGGAAAGGATTATCCTTGCCTCAACCAGAGAGGATGCCCTGGTGGTTGACCCCTTCTGCGGCAGCTCTACAACAGGAGTGGCAGCCTTGCGGCTTAAAAGAAGGTACATAGGCATAGACAGCTCTGAAGAGTACCTTGCCCTTTCCAGGCGCAGGCTGGAAGCAGAGGCAGAAGCAGGAAATGAGGAAGAGGCAGGAAAAGAAAATTAAGAGGAGGCTTAGGCAATGAGGCAGGACACAGACTTCAAAACATGGCTTGCAGGCATGCGCCCCAGCATCAACGGCTACGGCTATTATGCGGATTTTCAGAAAATATACGCCAATGTCGAGGCCGTAAAAGTAGAGCTCTGCATCATGAACTCCCTTATCGGTTCCAGCGACATTGAGGACGACTTCAAGAAACTGCTTGCGCGCTTTCCTGATATTTTGCGCTGCATCCCCATACTGCTGGCAGTCAGGACATCGGAAATATATGCGCAGGACGAGGACGGCGCCTTTGAATACGACTTTGGCAGCAAAAAATTCTCAGACGAGCAGTATGCCGCCTTCATGCGCAAGACAGGCCTCTTTGATCTTATCTCCGGCCATATTGTAAACAACCTCATCGACTACTGCCTGGGCATAGAGACAGGCCTGGACAGCAACGGCCGCAAAAACAGGGGCGGCCATCAGATGGAAGACCTGGTGGAAGGATTCCTGGCCAGGGCAGGCGCCTCATACCACAAGGAAATGTACCTCCAGGAAATAGAGGAACAATGGGGCGTTGACATGTCGGCCATATCAGCCGACGGCAAGTCCACCAAGCGCTGGGACTTTGTCGTCAGGGCAGAAGATGCCATCTACGTCATCGAGACAAACTTTTACGCCAGCAGCGGCTCAAAGCTGAATGAGACTGCAAGAAGCTACAAGATGATAGCCGAGGAGATGAAAACTGTGCAGGGCGTTGAATTTGTCTGGGTGACAGACGGGGGCGGCTGGAAAAACGCCAGGGGCAACCTGGAAGAAACCTTTGGCGTCATGGATCACATCTATAATATCAGAGACCTAGAAAATGGCGTCTTTGACAGGCTCTTCAGGGCATAAGGACTGTCTGCTTCCCTTTGTGTTCCGGACTGAAAAACTTAAAAAATAATTTGACATTCTGAAATGTATTACAGTATTGTCATGCTGTCAGTTCGGCGCACTGCCTTTTCAGGCAGCTAAGACAGGCAAAGCAGCCGGCAAACCTGAAAAAGAACAGCGAGGAAGAAAATGCCGCCCCAGATAATCTTGCCAGAAGAAATGGACACACCCCGGTTCATACCGATGGTACAGCTCTTCTCTGCAGGATTTCCGCCAACAAGCAGTGCAGATGAAGACGGATTTCTCTGCCATGGAGGAACTCTTGCCGTCCCTGCCCTGCTGGCTGCGTATTCCAAGGGCATCTTCCCATGGTTTTCCCAGGGAGAGCCGATTCTCTGGTGGACGCTGGCACCGCGCTGCGTTCTTCTGCCGGAACAGTACCACCTCCCCAGACGAGCCGCCAGAAAACAGGCTTCCATGCCATTTGTCATTACCCTGGACACGGCCTTTGACCAGGTTCTGGATGGCTGTGCAAACCGCAATGAGACATGGCTCACACAGGATATACACACAGCCTACAGCCGCATGTTCAGACTAGGCTTTGCCCACTCCGTCGAAGCCTGGCTTGACGGGGAGCTGGTCGGAGGCCTCTACGGCATCGCCATAGGCAGGGCCTTTTTCGGCGAATCCATGTTCCATACAGTGTCAGAAGCTTCCCGTGCCTGCCTTAAGGCCCTGACAGGCCTTCTGCGCCTGCGCGGCATAGTTTTACTTGACTGCCAGCAGCAGACACAACATATCATGATGCAGGGAGGCATCATGCTTGAGCGGGATGACTTTGAAGGGCGCCTCAGCCAGGCCCTTGCCCTGGCCCCTGCCTCAGACGATGCCCTGACCCTTGAATACGAAGGCGATCCGGATCTCAGGAAGGAATACTGGCCATACCTTCCCTGGCAGCAGCGCTATATCCATAAGGATGGTGCATGGCAGGCACTGCCTTAAGGAAATTTTTCTCCTGAACGCTGAAAGGCGAGGTAACGACCATGAAAACTGCCCTGAACCGTCACAGTTTCTGACTCCGGCAAAAATATCCAAATATTGAGATATCCTGATTTACCCCCTGCCGCCCATACAAAAGGGCTGTCGCAGGCCATGCGCAAAAAAAAGATACAGCGAAGGATACAGCATGAAAACAGTTCCTTATTCCGCAGACACAGGTGAAGAGGAAAACGTGCAGGTAGAGATGACAATTACCCGCAGCTCCAGGAAAACCATAGGCCTGAGGGTCAGAAGCAGCCACAATGTCACCCTGACGTTTCCCAAACAGTACACAAACAAAGAGATTGACAGCTTTATAGAGGAGAACAGGGACTGGATTGACCGCCATATCCGGAGGGCAGCCGCGCGCGAGGAGCAAATCCAGGATCTTCCCAAACTGACGTATGAAGAGATCCAAAAACTGGCCGATGACACAGTGGCTCTTCTGAAGCCTCTCCTGAAAGAATATATGCCGCTTGTCAGGGTCAGGGTGAACCGTGTCACAGTCAAGGCGCAGCGTACCCGCTGGGGCAGCTGCTCAGTCAGGGGCAATCTTAATTTCAACTGCCTGCTGGCCCTCTCTCCGGACTATGTACAGCGCTACATTGTCGTGCATGAACTCTGCCATCTTCTGAGGATGAACCACTCGGCGCTCTTCTGGGCTGAGGTTGCCAGAATCATGCCGGACTACAAGACGGCTGAAGACTGGATCAAGGCCGAGGGCTGGAAGCTCTTCAAAAGGCTGCCGTACTGATTCAGCATTTCTGCTGCTTCTGCCGCATTTGCTGCGCAATCCATCCGAAAAACATCTCATCCTCAAAACAACGCATCACCCAAATGCCGCAAGCTGACATGCCATGCCCAAGGAACGCACCTGTATAGCCATAGATCTCAAGTCCTTCTACGCCTCGGTGGAGTGCCTGGAGAGGGGTCTTGACCCTCTGGATGCCAATCTTGTGGTAGCTGACGAAAACCGTACAGACAAAACCATCTGCCTGGCTGTCTCGCCTTCCCTCAAGGCTCTTGGCATACCAGGGCGCCCCAGGCTCTTTGAGGTGATCCAGAAGGTCAGGGAGATCAATGCCGCCCGCCTCAAAAAGGCCCCGGGGCACTGCTTTAGCGGAACCTCCTGCTATTCTGAGGAACTGAAGCAGAATCCGTCCCTGAAGCTGGACTATATTGTGGCCATGCCGCGCATGGCCCGATACATAGAATTCAGCACCATGGTCTATGCCGTCTACCTGAAGCACTTTGCGCCGGAGGATATCTGCGTCTATTCCATTGACGAAGTCTTTCTGGAAGCTACTGGCTACCTTGCCTCGCAGAAAAAGACAGCCCGCGAGCTGACTGCGGACATCCTCTCAGAAATAACAAGCCAAACAGGGCTTACTGCCACAGCCGGCATAGGCACCAATCTCTACCTGGCCAAGGTGGCCATGGACATTGTGGCAAAGCATGCGGAACCGGACAAAAACGGCGCAAGGATGGCTGAGCTTGACGAGATGAGCTACAGAAGAACTCTGTGGACCCACAAGCCCATGACAGATTTCTGGCGCATAGGGCCGGGCTGTGCCCAAAGGCTTGCAGAGAACGGCATGCACACCATGGGGGACGTGGCAAGGTGTTCCCTGATCAACCAGGAGCTGCTCTACAGGCTCTTTGGCGTCAATGCCGAGCTCATCATCGACCATGCCTGGGGATACGAGCCCTGCACCATGAAGGATATCAGGGCCTATACCCCGCAGAGCCGGTCCCTCTCCCAGGGACAGGTGCTGAGCGCCCCCTACCCATATGCCGCAGCCAGGATCATCGTCAGGGAAATGGCGCAGGATCTGGCCCTGGAGCTGGTGGAAAAAAGGCTGGCAGCGGACCAGATTGTGCTCACCATAAGCTATGATGCCGAAAACCTGCGCAAAACCGGCATCCTCTATAAGGGCACAGTGGTCACGGACAGGTACGGACGCCAGAAGCCTGCCCATGCCCATGGCAGCATATCGCTGGCAGAGTATACAAATTCCGCCAGGATCATTACCGCACAGGCGCTGGCACTCTTTGACTCTGTCATCAACAAGGCGTTTACGGTGCGCAAAGTCACCATTGCCGCCACCCATGTCCTGCCGGAGCAGCAGGCAGGAAAAAAGAAGGCAATGTGCGAGCTGAGCCTCTTTTCTGATCCGGAAAAGGAGATGGAAGAGAAACGCCGGCAGCAGCAGAGCCTGGCCCAGGAGCGCAGGCGCCAGGAAGCCGTGCTCAGCATACGCAAAAAATTTGGCAAAAATGCCATCGTCAAGGGGACAAGCTTTGAGGAGAAGGCCACAGGAAGGCTCCGCAATGCGCAGATAGGAGGACACAAGGCATGAAGCCCTTTCCTTACGAAGACATTGTCGGCCTGACGCACCCAGAGCCCCAGAGGCACAAGCGCATGCCCATGTCTGCCAGGGCAGCGCAGTTCGCACCCTTTGCGGCACTCTCAGGCCATGAGGAAGCCATTGTGGAAACGGCCAGGCAGACTGTCATGAAGCCGGTCTTAAGCGAGGACGATCTGGACAGGCTCAACAGATGCCATCAGCTTCTTTCAGCCCATCTTGATGAAAGGCCACTGGTGCGCTTCACAGTGTTTATTCCTGACAAATGCAAGGAAGGCGGATCCATAGAAACGCTGCAGGGTGCAGCAGAAAGCATACATGAAGAAAAGCGCATCGTGCAGCTTGCAGACGGAACCGCTATTTCCATGGACAACATACTCTCCATGGAAGGCCATCTTTTTGAGGACCTTTTCTAACGGACAGGACAGGGATAAGAAGAGAGGAGAAAGTTTTTACCCGTGTCAGCCACAGGAAACGCCCTTCCTTTTGTCATGCAGGAGATTTTGTCATGTTCAGGCTTGTTTCACCGCATCAGCCTACAGGCGACCAGCCAGAAGCCATAGACGCCCTTGTCACGGGCCTTAGGCAGGGCATACAGGACCAGGTCCTTCTGGGCGTGACAGGATCTGGCAAGACCTTCACCATGGCCAATGTCATAGCAAGGGCAGAAAGGCCTGCCCTGGTCATTGCCCCCAACAAGACGCTGGCTGCCCAGCTGTACACGGAGTTTTCGGCCCTCTTTCCCGACAATGCGGTGGAGTACTTTGTCTCCTACTACGACTACTACCAGCCTGAAGCCTATGTCCCTGCCTCTGACACCTATATAGCCAAGGACTCGGCCATCAACGACAACATTGACAAGCTGCGCCACTCGGCCACCCATGCCCTGCTCACGCGCAGGGATGTCATTATCGTGGCCTCCGTGTCCTGCATCTACGGCTTAGGCTCCCCCAAGTACTATGCAAGCCTGGTCATTCCAGTGGAAAAAGGACAGGCTATTTCCATGGAAAAGCTCATGCAGAACCTGGTTGAGGTGCAGTATGAGCGCAATGA
>JAUMVQ010000021.1 GCA_030530085.1 Desulfovibrionaceae bacterium
TTTTCTCGAAAATATTTGGCAGCAAAAACGATAGATATTTAAAGAAACTGCGCCCCCTGGTGCAGAAGATCAATGCCCTCGAACCAGAGATGGAACAGCTGCAGGATGCAGACTTTCCGGTTCGTATGGCTGAATACAGGCAGCTGGTCCAGGAAGGAACAAAAACACTGGACAACATACTGCCTGAAGTCTTTGCCATGGTGCGTGAGGCGTCCAAGCGTGTCCTTGGCATGCGCCATTACGACGTTCAGCTTATAGGCGGCATTGTCCTGCACAAGGGCCGTATCGCCGAAATGAAGACCGGTGAAGGCAAAACACTGGTTGCCACGCTGGCTGTCAGCCTCAATGCCCTTTCAGGCAAGGGCGTGCATGTCGTCACCGTGAACGACTACCTGGCGCAGCGCGATGCCCAGTGGATGGGCAAGCTCTATTCCTTCCTGGGGCTTTCAACCGGCATCATCCTTCATGATCTCAATGATCAGCAGCGCCAGCAGGCCTATGCTGCCGATATTACCTACGGCACCAACAACGAGTTCGGCTTCGACTATCTGCGCGACAATATGAAGTTTTATGCGAACGAGCTGGTCCAGAGAGGCCATAACTTCGCCATTGTCGATGAAGTTGACTCCATCCTTATAGATGAAGCCAGAACGCCTCTGATTATTTCAGGCGCCTCTGATGAGGATGTGAACCTCTACCAGGCCATGGATGCCGTTGTCTGCAAGCTGGGGCCTGACGACTACAGCATTGATGAAAAGGCAAAGACTGCCACGCTGACAGAGCAGGGCGTCACCAGATGCGAGGAGCTGACAGGGCTGGACAATTTGTTTGACCCGAAGAACATGGTAGCCCAGCATCATATAATGCAGTCCCTGAAGGCCCATCTTGCCTTCAAGAAGGACGTTGACTACATCGTGCAGAACGGCGAGGTAGTCATCGTTGACGAGTTTACCGGCCGTACCATGCCCGGGCGCCGCTATTCAGACGGCCTGCACCAGGCACTGGAAGCCAAGGAGCATGTGCAGGTCCAGGCTGAAAACCAGACACTGGCCTCCATCACCTTCCAGAATTATTTCAGGCTGTACGACAAGCTGGCCGGCATGACAGGCACGGCTGACACAGAGGCTGTGGAATTCCATGAAATCTACAACCTTGAAGTCATGACCATTCCCACCAACAGGCCCATGCAGAGAAAGGACTATCCTGACCTCATCTTCCAGACGAGGGAGGAAAAGTTCAACGCCATTGTTGAAGAGATCAAGGCTCTCTACAAGAAGGGCCAGCCCGTGCTGGTAGGCACCATTTCCATTGAGACCTCGGAAATGCTCTCCAGGCGCCTTAGGGCTGCAGGCATCCCCCACAGCGTGCTCAATGCCAAGCAGCATGCCAAGGAAGCTGAGATTGTTGCCCAGGCAGGTCAGGCAAAGCACGTAACCATTGCCACCAATATGGCAGGCCGCGGCACGGATATCGTGCTTGGCCCGGGCGTCGTCGAACTGGGCGGCCTGCACATTCTGGGCACAGAGCGCCATGAGTCCCGCCGTATCGACAACCAGCTGCGCGGCCGTTCCGGCCGTCAGGGCGACCCCGGCTCATCCCGCTTCTATCTCTCCCTGGAAGATACGCTTATGCGCCTGTTCGGCTCTGAACGTATCCAGGGCCTTATGGGCAAGCTGGGACTCAAGGACGGCGAGGCCATTGAAAACCGCATGGTTTCAAGGGCCGTGGAAAATGCCCAGAAGAAGGTCGAGGCCCATCACTTTGAAATCCGCAAGACGCTGCTTGACTATGACAACGTCATGAACCAGCAGCGCGAGGTCATCTACACCCTGCGCCGTGATGCTATGAGCAGCGACGAGGAAGGCCTGCTTGGTGTTTTGTGCGAATTCAGGGACGACCTTATTGCCGGCATATACGATGAGCTGAACAATGCTGACGGCGATACGCTGGCCGAGGTGCGCAAAAGCGTGCGTGCCCAGCTTGAGCTCTATTTCAATGTGGGACGCTGGCTTGCTCCTGACGCTCCCCTGCCGGACGAGGAACAGGCCAAGGAATACTTCCTGAAAGTTGTGCAAGACCTCAAGGCTTCCGCACTGGCAGCCTACGAGGCAAACCGTATTGCTCCCCTGGCTGAGCCCCTGGCCGAAGCCGAGGTGCAGCGCCAGCTCGATTTGGCGGCGCAGAAGACTACAAACGACATTTTGCGCTATGTCCTGCTTGAGACGCTGGACAGGTGCTGGAAGGAGCATCTGCGCAACATGGACGCCTTAAGGGACGGCATAGGCCTGCGCGGCTACGGACAGAAGGATCCCAAGCTTGAGTACAAGCGCGAGGGCTTCCATATGTTTGAGCAGCTTCTGGAAACCATCCGCCAGAATACGATGCGCGACTTAAGCCACATTGCCGTGCGCACGACTACCACGGACTCCGAAGGCGATGACGACATGGCCGACGGAGAAGCCGATGCCCGTCCTGCAAAGGACGGCAACCAGGCACTGCTTGGCGAGCTGAAGCATAAGGACAACCTGGATTCAGCCGTCATGTCAGGCGGCTCTGAAGAAGACAGCCAGCAGCCTGTGCGCAACAAGGACCAGATTGGCCGCAATGATCCATGTCCCTGCGGCAGCGGAAAAAAGTATAAAAAATGTTGCGGACAGGGAAAGTAGCGCAGTCTGGCGATACAGTTTCTGACATATGACAAAAAAAGCCCCGGTTTCCGGGGCTTTTTTATGTTCAGGCAGTACAAAAAAATGTCAGCAGGGCAGGTGGTGATCTTTTCGCCAGTCAAGCAGCCTTTCATAGGCATCTGCCTGCACGCAGAGGCTGCCATAGCCTGTGCCCAGGGCTATATGCGGCTTGTTCTTTCCGTGATAGTCGCTGCCGCCTGAGACACAGAGGTGATAGCGCCTGGCTATGGCCAGGACGGCCTGCGTGTCCTCATCCGTGTGCTCGCTGTGCCAGGCCTCAATGCCGCAAAGGCCGAAGGGAACGAGTTTTTTGACAAATTCCTCTATCCAGCCCGGAGGGTATGGCTTGAGCATGGGGTGGGCCAGGACAGGAGAGGCTCCGATTTTTGCCAGGAGGGCGACGGCCTCCTCCGGCCGCAGGACTTCCTTTGCTATGTAGGTTGCACAGCCTGCTCCGACGTAGCGGGCAAAGGCATCGTTAAGATCCTTTGCATAGCCTTTTGTAACTATGGCCCTGGCAATGTGCGGCCTGCCTACGGAATCTCCGTTGGCCTCCTTCATGACATCGTCCATGGTAATGCTGACGCCCGCAGCAGCAATGAGTTCCACCATGCGTTCATTGCGGCTGGTGCGCTTGACGCGCATCTCGGCCAGGACCTTTTCCAGGGGCTCAGCATCTTCGGGAACCCAGAGGCCTAAGATGTGCATGTCTCCCTGTGATGATCCTGTAGAAATTTCAACGCCGCGCACAAAGTCAAAATTGTCGTAGGAGGCTGCCGCCTTTTGCCCTTCCTGCAGTCCGGAGAGAGTGTCGTGATCCGTAATAGCCACTGCTCTCAGGCCTGCCTTATGGGCGTTGTCAATAAGCTCCTTTGGGGAATCGGTTCCGTCAGAGGCAGTGCTGTGCGTATGCAGGTCTACACAAAGAGGCATGAGCTCTCCTATTGATTTTTGGTTGCACAAATCATTGTTTGCACCACAAGGGATGCCTGCAAAAAGTGTCTGCAGGAAGTATTGCACCGTCAGAGAATGGCAGGTCCGCCGCAACAGCTGTCAGCGTGCATTCAGTCCGAGGCCTATGCCATGTTGTCCGGCTAAGCCTTGCAATATACCCTGTCACTGTCTATAGTTGCCCTATAGAAAAAGTCAACGATATTCGCCACGGCAGACATAGTGCCTCTCTTTTACAGGATCACTTGGTCTTTGTCTCAAAATACCGTTCCGGCGTTTTCAAGCAAGGGTATCTTTGACTGCCGGGAAAACGATGCCAGCGCCGCAAAAGGCCTGGCCACGTTACATCTATTTACAGGAGCAGCGCCGGATTATGGCCTTAAACGACTATCTCAAAAAGGTTCTTCTCAGCCGCGTCTATGACGTAGCTGTCCAGACACCCCTGGAGACTGCGGAGAGCTTGTCACGCAGCCTTGACAATACAGTTTTGCTCAAGCGTGAAGACACGCAGCCTGTCTTTTCTTTCAAGATTCGCGGGGCCTATAACAAAATGGCCCAGCTGACAAAGGAGGAGCTGAAAAGAGGCGTCATTGCCGCCTCTGCCGGCAACCACGCCCAGGGCGTGGCCCTTTCGGCCCGCCATCTTGGCTGCGAGGCAACTATTGTCATGCCTGAGACCAGTCCTGCCATCAAGGTCAGGGCTGTGGAACGGCTGGGCGGCAAGGTAGTGCTGTTTGGCGAGTCCTTCAGCGACTGTGCCTCCAAGACGCAGGAACTTATTGAGAAAACTGGCGCTGTCTTTATTCCGCCCTTTGACGATGAAGATGTCATAGCCGGCCAGGGCACCATAGCCATGGAGATATTGCGCCAGAATCCCGGACCTCTGGATGCCGTCTTTGTGCCCATCGGAGGCGGCGGCCTGGCTGCCGGTGTGGGCGTCTATATCAAGGCCCTGCGTCCCGAGATAAAGGTCATAGGCGTGGAACCTGTGGATTCCGACGACATGCGCCGCTCCATTGCTGCCGGACGACCCGTGGAAATGCGCGAGGTGGGTCTTTTTGCTGACGGCGTGGCCGTCAAGCTCGTGGGCGCAAAGACCTTTGAAATCTGCCGCGACTGCCTGGACGACATTGTGCTGGTGGATACGGATGCCATCTGCTCTGCCATCAAGGATATCTTTGAAGATACGCGCGTGGTTGCCGAGCCTGCAGGCGCCTTGTCCCTGGCAGGATTAAAGGCATATGCCAAGCAGCATGACTGGCATGGAAAGCGCCTGGCCTGCATTGTCAGCGGCGCCAACATGAATTTTGACCGCCTGGGCTATGTATCTGACCGTGCTGCCATCGGCAGCCACAAGGAAGCCCTGCTGGCTGTTGACGTGCCCGAAAAGATCGGCTCCTTCAGGACGCTCATCCACACCATAGGCAAGCGCAACATTACCGAGGTCTGCACGCGCTTTTCCGACCCTGAAAAGGGACATGTCTTCCTTGGCCTTTCCCTGTCCGATCCGGCTGAAAAGGAAAGCATTATGGAAGACATGCGCAAGCAGGGCTTCCGTGTCACAGACATGAGCAACAATGAGCTGGCCAAGCTGCATATACGCCATCTTGTTGGCGGCAATGCTCCCTGGATTGAGCACGAGAAGCTGTACCGCTTTGTCTTCCCCGAGCACCCCGGCGCCCTGCTGAACTTCATGGACGCCATGCATATGAATTTCAACATCACCCTGTTCCAGTACCGCTACCACGGGGCAGACTTTGGACGCGTGCTGGTGGGCATAGATGTTCCTGATGAAAAGCAGGACCTCTTTAATGACTTCCTGCAGAGGGTCAGCGCAATGGGCTACCCCTATGTGGACGAGACCGACAATGAGGCCTACCGCATCTTCCTTGGCTGGCACGATGCCGAGAGGGCGTAAGGGGCTTTCCGGCAGATCCTGATAACCACCATCTTGTCCTGCAGCTGCAAGGCACGATATATTTCTTGCACAAAGCTGCTATTTAGCTTCAATCCTAATCCATACAGAGGAGGCTGAGATGATGAAACTGAGCACAGTAAAGACAGCGTTGTGTACGCTTGTCCTTTCCCTTTCCGTGGCAGTCCTGCCGGCGTATGCCGGTTCAAAGGTCAGCCAGCAGTGCACCTACAAGGGCATCAAGCTGAACGGCAAGGTCAAGGTTGTTGAGCGTGGCGGCGATATCAAGGTACAGGTCAAGTCAAGCTTCCCGGATCTCAAGGTCCAGCAGGTGAACAGCTTCCCCAATAAATGCGGCCAGTGGCAGTATGTGACAAGTTTTCCTGACTTTACCGTACAGTTTGTCGATGCCTTCCCTGATATCACCATCAAGTATGTCGATGCCTTCCCCGGAAGGCCGTAAACTGTTCTTGTAATGCATAAAACAAGGCCTCCCGCAAAGATATGCGGGAGGCCTTTTGCATTGCAGAAAATCAAGGGAACTGTCAGAACCTGGCAGCAGCCCTGACAGACAGAAGCAGAACCGGAATCAGGGCCAGCAGAAGATGCTGCCGCCTGGGCCTTGCAAAGAGAATGCCCCAGCAGACAAGGCTTAAGCAGGTAGTGACAAAGGGCCCGAAGCGCATGATCATGCCCCTGATGCCGTTGCCAAGCATGGGGGCCATGGAATTGAAGGCCGTATAGCTTGCATCAAGGAACTGGAAGGCAGCTCCGGCAATGGCAAAGGCTGTGCACATGCGGATGGTTGTTTTCTGAACGTCGCTGAAAGGACAGATGTCCTCAGCAGTGCCCGGGATGACAGCCTCAGCACGTTTTTTCTTGTCCAGTTCCTTCGTCTTTGATGAAAGCGGGTCAAGCTGCAAAAAGAAGAGCAGGCAAGACAGGCCGCCGGCAGGCATGAGGGCCGCACAGGCCGTCCTCCAGACGTGCTTCAAGAGCACCATCAGCACGTCTTCCTGGCTGAGCTGCTGCGGAAGCCCAAGATAAGGCCAGTTGCGCAGGACGATGGAAGCGGCAAAGGCCAAGGAGGCTGTAAGGGCCAGAAGTGCGGCTATAGTGCTGCGGGTCACCATGGCTGACTCAGTGTCAGCATCCATGTCCGCAAAAGAGGTCCGGTACACAGGGCGCGCCAGAAGCCAGCTTGCATAGAGGAGTACCAGTGCTCCGACCCAGGACAGAAAGCCTGTGGTTGTGGCAGCCCACTGGGCAGACAATGGCTCAAACGGGGCAGGCACTAGATCTGGCATGGCAGAGGGCAGGACAATAAGTGTAATATATCCTGACGCAGCTACGGCTATGGCTCCCAGCACGCCTGTTGCCAGCCCTAGGACATGCATGATTGCCGCTGTCTGCGACATGGCCACGTGCTGCCTTTTGCGGCCAAGGAACAGGCAGAGAAAGAGCATGAATGGCAGTACAAGGGCACATTCGGTTGCAATGGACAGTATAGCATAAGCGGCTTGCCAGACGGAAAGCCAGAATGGTTCTTGCATATAAAAGATACCTGAAGGGTAAGAATTGCTCCGGAAATAAGTGTCCGGATAACACCATGGACTGCTTGCCCCTTTATGGAAGGGACTGGTCCGCAACAAGGCTCAATGGCGCAAAGTAAGAGAACGTAAGCCTTTCAGCCATGTGGCTTTATAAGTCAGTTTTACTCCAAACTCAAACGGCAGTCATGAGCAGGAGCATGGTACAAAGTATAGTGCCTGAATCAGGGCTGGCAATACATGTGAAAACAAAAAAAGCCCCTTTCCCGTGCGGGAAAGGGGCCCTTGTATGTCTTTTTAGCGAGTGAGAGGACTATTCCTCTTCGCCCCACTTGATGAAGCCGGGATTGACGTCAACCATAGCGTTGACAATCAGTTCAACCAGGCCGCCGTAGGCGAAGCTGTTCTTCTCGAAGAGCTCATGCATTTCCAGGATATCGCGGATGGAGCCCTTGCAGTTGGAGCAGGGAGCACAGATGTACTTCTTGGTCTCGGGTCCGAGGCAGTCCTTGAAGGCTTCGCTGATCTGCCAGAACTTTTTACGGCTGGCGATGTTGTTACGCCACACGTTGCAGTTGTTGCGGGAGATGATGGCAAAGCCGGAACCGCCGCCGCAGCAGTAGTTGTTGACGCCGTGGCAGGGCATTTCGCGGAACTGAGGGGCAATGGCGCGCAGGATTTCACGCTGGGGCTCAACGATACCCATGAGGCGGACGATGTTGCAGGGATCGTGCAGGGTCACGGGGAAGTTGTTGCGTGAAGGATCGATCTTCAGGCGGCCTTCCTTGATGATGTTGTTCAGGGTGACGTAGCAGATTTCACGGGGAACCTGCAGGTCGTAAGGAATAACGCGGTCGGCAATGACATTCAGTGCCTTGGAGGCATGGCCGCATTCGCCGATGACGATCTTCTTGACGCCCAGCTCTTTTGCAGCCTGGAAGTGCTGCAGGGCAATACGGGCAGTCTGGGCATCGTCGTAGAACACGCCGTAGTTCACGCCGTCATAGCCCAGCATCTTGCTGGACAGTGTCCAGCTTAAGCCGGCTGCATTGAAGATGAGGGAGAAGCAGGCGATGTTTTCAGGCCAGGCCATGACTTCGCCGGCATTGTGCAGGAGCAGGATGTCAGCGCCCTTCTTGTCAAAGGGTGTCTCGATGCCCACGCCTGTGATTTCGGTGTAGTCCTCGTCGATGAACTCAACGTTGTCCTTGACAACATCGGGGGTCATGCCGGTGGAAGAGCCGCGCTGCTGCTGCAGCTCTGTGCCCTTTTCATGCAGTTCCTTGGGAGCAATGCCAAGTTCCTGGCTGAAGACCTTGCGCAGTTCGCGGGCAATCAGGCCGTTGTCAACGCCGATGGGGCAGACCTGGGCGCAGCGGCGGCAGAGGTTGCAGCGGTAGGCCAGTTCGCCAAGGCGGACAACTGTCTTCCAGTTGAGGGGCATGTCGCCGTAGCGCAGTTTGGCGAAGGGCTCTTTCTTGATGTACTGATGGTAGATGCGGCGCAGTATCTCCGAACGGAAGTTGGGACGGTACATGACGTTTTTGCCGCTCATCTCGTACAGATGACAGGCCTCGGAACAGGAGTTGCACTGGGCACAGCAGTCCATGCTGGCTTCGAGCATGTTGACGAAGGTCCAGTTGTTGTTCTTGTCGAACAGCTTCTTCAGGCCGGACAGGAATTTGTCAACCAGCTCCTGTTCTTCCAGGGCATTCTTGGGACGGGGGATGTTCAGGATGGACACGCCGTCCAGCATGTCACAGCAAAAATCTTTTT
The DNA here is from genome assembly GCA_030530085.1 of Desulfovibrionaceae bacterium. Classification (GTDB taxonomy): domain Bacteria; phylum Desulfobacterota; class Desulfovibrionia; order Desulfovibrionales; family Desulfovibrionaceae; genus Desulfovibrio. The sequence goes on from JAUMVQ010000021.1 coordinate 8,880, forward strand.
TCTGCTGTTCGGAAGGGGCTGCGTAGGGAAGAGGTTCTACGTCGAGGGGCAGCTTGGGAAGGTCATTGTTGTCGTACTCAATGAGCTGTCCTTCGACTGTGGAAATATCTGTAAGCTTCTGTATTGTTTTCATATAGTGTTCACCTCGTATGCTTGAAGCTTCCTACTTCTCGCCTTCCTGGCAGGGATAGCCGGAAGTGGCAACCTGTACCCATGTCTTGTCTTCGCCCTTGGGATTGATATGGGGGGCAGCCCAGGTGCACTTGTACTGCAGAATGTCGTTGATGACAGCCTGGCGCTTGGTGCTTGTACAGGTAGCGATGTCTTCCCAGCGGATGTCATGGTAGAGGAAGTACTTCAGCAGAATGTGGCTCATGAAGGATACGGGGATGAGGATCATGAGGAAGAAGCCAAGCAGCATGTGCACGATGAAGCCGCCGCTGCCGACGCCGACAAAGTTGAGGGTCAGGGCATTGTAGACGAAGTCGCCGGCGCAGGAAGCAAAGCTTTCATTGGTGAGCCAGGTGATAAGGCCGGTCAGGCCGAACATGGCGAACAGGCCGATGGAGAAGAAGTGCTCAAACGTAGAGAACATGCGCAGTCCTTCGTCTGTAAGACGACGGACCATGAGGCCGATGCCGCCGTAGAGCAGGCAGACGCAGCCGACAAAGGACATGATCTGGATGAACCAGTAAATCAGGCCGATGAGCCAGCCGTCAGGAGAACAGCCCAGCAGGCGCAGGATGGCAGCGATCACCAGGATGATGGCACCGCCCATAAGAAGGTACAGGCCCACATGGAAGGGGTAGGTACGGTACCACAGGGGACGGTTGTGATGGAAGGTAGCTTCCAGGAAGAGGATTTCCCTGAGCAGGAAGTAAATATCGCCCATGTGATCGACGGTATGCTTGTGTTCCCACCAGTTTACTTCTTCCATGTAGCTGCCACCGTAGGCGGCGCGTTTGCCTTCATGCGGAATGGGGTACAGTTCCCAACGAATATGGCTCGGCGTCTTGCTCATGTAGGCACGAATCTTCAGGAAGGACGTGACAATGAAGCCGATAAGGGCAAGATACCCCAGCAGGTAAAAGATTGTTATCATGCATGTACTCCGTATTTGCAGGCGCAATGCGCCCAAAGAATCCACGTGGACAGCGTCCCACGCTGGCAGTGTCCTTCTGCCGTTTGCCTGGACAAATTCACCCAATCCTTTTTTCTTGAAAGTGATTCAGAAACCAGAAAGAACTGATTCCAATGTCTTGATCATATATTATTTTCGGAAAAAAGCAATGATTATACAGAACATGGGACGTATGTATTCCTGAATCCTTGCGTATGTAACTCCTTGTGCTCAGGGCTTTATCACAAGTGATACAACGTCATTTTCCATGTACTGATCGGCATTCATATTTTTGTATCTGGAACAAAAGCAAAAAGAAAAAGAGGAGGGATTTTTCCCTCCTCTTTTTCCGATTAAAAACAGACTAAAGTCCTTTCTTGAGAACTGCCTTGATGCCCTGGATGGCCTGGCGGGTGCGCTTGCTGTTTTCAATGAGCGCAAAGCGGACGTATTCATCGCCCATCTGGCCAAAGCCTATGCCGGGCTGCACGGCCACATGCCCTTCCTGCAAAAGCAGCTTGGAGAATTCCATGGATCCCATGGCCCTGAAGGGCTCGGGAATCCTGCCCCAGCAGAACATGGTGGCCTTGGGCGGCGTAATGGGCCAGCCGACACGGTTCAGGCCGGCACAGAGCACGTCCCTGCGCTTGCGGTACTCATCGCAAATCTTGAGCACTGCGTCCCTGGGCGCATTGAGGCCCACGGTAGCTGCAATCTGGATGGGCTGGAAGATGCCGTAGTCAAGGTAGCTCTTGATTCTGGTGAGGGCATGTACCAGGGTAGGATTGCCCAGGCAGAAGCCCATGCGCCAGCCGGCCATGGAATAGCCCTTGGTCATGGAGTAGAATTCCACGCCCACGTCCTTGGCGCCCTTGGCCTGCAAAAAGCTGGGTGCTTCATAGCCGTCAAAGCACAGGTCAGAGTAGGCCAGATCGTGGATGACCCAGATATTGTGTTCCTTGGCGAATTCGACGATACGCTCAAAGAAGGACAGATCGACCGTGGCTGTGGTGGGATTCTGAGGGTAGCTTATGATAAGCAGCTTGGGCTTGGGCCAGGTCTGCTTGGTAGCAAACAAAAGGTCCTCAAAGAAGTCCCTGTCCTCAGACACTGGAATGCGGCGCACGTCGGCACCTGCGATGACAGGAGCGTACACATGTATGGGATAGGTCGGGTCCGGAGCGAAAACGACGTCGCCAGGATTGAGCATGGCCAGGCAGAGGTGGGCGAAGCCCTCCTTTGAGCCAATGGTGGCTATAGCTTCCTTGTCCGGATCCAGCTCGACATTGTATCGCCTTGCGTACAGGTCGCAGATGGCCTTGCGCAGGTTGGGTATGCCGCGGGACACTGAGTAGCGGTGGTTGACCGGCTTGCGCGCTGCCTCGCAGAGTTTGTCTACAATAAATTTGGGTGTGGGCAGATCGGGGTTGCCCATGGAGAGATCGACAATATCGATATTCTCGTGGCGGAGTTTTTTCTTGATATCCCCGACGACTGCAAACGCATAAGGGGGAAGGCGCTGTATTCTGTCGAACTCGAACATAACTTTCCTCAAAAAATAAAAAAGTCAGACAGCTTTCCGTTTCAGGCCCGCTTGCTGGCATGACAGGCAGGGATGGCGTGAAAACAATCATGACTGCTGATTGTGTGAGGTTTGTCGGGGGACAGACCCTTGTTATGAGCGACAGGATGTAACGCTGCCGGAAAGGACATGTTCGCATCACGCCTCCGGCTATCCCGTCATTTAAGCAACTATACAGAGTACAGGCCAGAAAAGTAAAGCACAAAAACAGGCCCTGCCTGCATTTGCAGACAGGGCCTGGAAGAGTCTTGGCAGAGTACAGACTACATATTGCCTGTATTGTTATACAGCGGTTCCTCACGCAGTTCCTCAAGGAACTTGTCAGGACGCTCCTTCTGCTCGGGCACGGAGATCTCGCTGTTGATGTACTGGCGCAGGCCGGTACCAGCCGGAATAAGGCGTCCCACGATGACGTTTTCCTTCAGGCCGGCAAGGTAGTCGATCTTGCCCTTTAACGAGGCCTCGGTCAGTACCTTGGTGGTTTCCTGGAAGGAGGCTGCGGAGATGAAGGACGATGTGGTCAGGGATGCCTGGGTAATGCCAAGCACCATGGGCTCTGCCGTTGCAGGCTTGCGGCCTTCGGCAATGGCCTTCTGGTTGGCCGCATGGAAGTCGGCCTTGTCCACATGCTCGCCTTCAAGCAGGCTGGTGCCGCCTGAATCAAGCACGCAGACCTTGCGCAGCATCTGGCGGACGATGGTTTCAAAGTGCTTGTCATCAATGCCCACGCCCTGATGACGGTAGATGCTCTGAATCTCGTTCACAAGGTAGCTGGCCAGGTATTTTTCACCCTTGGTGCGCAGGATGTCATGCAGCTCGGGGCTGCCTTCGGTCAAAGGATCGCCGGCCTCGACAAAGTCGCCGTCGAGGGCGGTGATGTGCTTGCCGCGTGGCACCAGGTATTCCTTGTCCTCTCCGATTTCGGGATGCACCACCAGGCGGCGCTTGCCCTTGGTTTCGCCTTCATGCTTGACGATACCTGTGATTTCGGAAACGACGGCCATGTCCTTGGGCTTGCGCACTTCAAAGAGTTCGGCAACCCTGGGCAGACCACCCACGATATCCTTGGTCTTGGAAGTTTCACGGGGACGGCGTGCAATTGTCTGGCCCTGGGTGACTGTGTCACCGTCCTTGGTCATGACGACTGCGCCCACAGGCAGGAAGTAGATGGCATCGGTTTCGACTTCGCCGTGCATCTGCTTCTTTATATTGCCTTCAGCATCCACGATGGCAATGGCAGGCTTGAAGCTCGTTGTCTTGAATTCCTTCACCGTCAGGGTGATGTTGTTATTCTCGTCAACGTTTTCCTGAACTGTCTTGCCGGGAACAAGGTCCACAAACTTAATGAAGCCTTCTTCTTCAGAGATGAAGGAATCATAGGTGGGATCCCATGTGGCCAGGACATCGCCCTTGGCAACTTCCTGTCCGTCCCTGACGAGGATGCAGGCACCGGAGGGAACATTTTCCTTCTGGATTTCGCGTCCCTGCGGGTCGATAACCACAAACTGGCCGCTCTTATCAAGAACAACAAGCTGGCCCTCGGCATTGACGACCGTGCGCATGTGCTTGAACTGGATGCGGCCGGCGTTCATGGCATCGGCCTTGCTTCGTTCCACAGTGCAGGATGCGGTACCACCGATGTGGAAGGTACGCATGGTAAGCTGCGTGCCGGGCTCGCCGATGGACTGCGCCGCGATGATGCCGACTGCTTCTCCGATATTGACCAGATGCCCGCGGGCAAGGTCGCGGCCGTAGCACAGGGCGCACACGCCATGCTTGGCTGCGCAGGTCAGGGGCGAACGCACGGTGATGTTGGTGATGCCCTTGTCCACAAGAATCTTTGCCTCAGCCTCGCCGATAAGGGTGTTGGCAGGCAGCAGTTCCTTGTCGATGTCTTCAGGATCCATGACAGGATACAGAAGCACGCGGCCGAGGGCTCTCTTGGCGAGAGGCGGACGGTTTTCGCCGCCTTCTGCCACTTCCGTGAGCTCGATGCCGTCCACGGTGTTGCAGTCATGCTCGGAGACAACCACATCCTGTACGACATCCACCAGACGCCTGGTGAGGTAACCGGAGTTTGCCGTCTTAAGAGCCGTATCTGCAAGGCCTTTGCGGGCGCCGTGGGTAGAGGTGAAGTACTGCAGGACTGAAAGGCCTTCACGGAAGGATGCCGTAATAGGCGTTTCAATGATTTCGCCGTTAGGCTTGGCCATAAGGCCGCGCATACCAGCCAGCTGGCGCATCTGTTCCTGGTTGCCTCGGGCACCTGAGTTGGACATCATGTAGATGGAGTTGAAGCTCACATCGTCGATGGTCTCGCCCGTGGCAGGATTGGTGCGCTTTTCATGGCTGATTTCCGTCTTGATTTCATTGGAAATCCGTTCGGAAGCACGTGACCACACGTCCACGACCTTGTTGTATTTTTCGGTCTTGGTGATGACACCGCCGTTGTACTGTTCCTCAATGGCGTCAACAGCCTTCTGGCTTTCAGACAGGATGGCGCCCTTCTTGGTGGGAACCAGCATGTCCTTGAGGCCGATGGAGATGCCTGACTGGGTTGCGTACTCGTAACCAAGGTTCTTGATGCGGTCGCACAGAAGAACGGTGGCCTTGATGCCGCAGGTCTTGTAGGTCACGTCCACCAGGGCGGCGATGTTTTTCTTCGTCAGCACCTTGTTGACGTGATCAAAGCTCAAGCCGTCGGGCAGGACATTGCCCACGATGACGCGGCCGGGCGTTGTGTCATAGATTTTGCCGTCCTTCATGCGGACCTTGACGCAGCTTTGCAGGGTAACTGCACCATGGTCATAGGCCTGCATGGCTTCCCATGGGCCGCAGAACGTCATGCCTTCGCCTGGCTCGAAACGCTTGGCAGAGGTCATGTAGTAGAGGCCTAAGACCATATCCTGGGAAGGCACGATGATGGGGCCGCCGTTTGCAGGAGAAAGAATGTTGTTGGTGCTCATCATGAGCACGCGGCATTCAATCTGGGCTTCCACGCTCAAGGGAATGTGGACGGCCATCTGGTCACCGTCAAAGTCTGCGTTGTAGGCTGTGCAGACCAGAGGATGCAGGCGGATGGCCTTGCCTTCAACAAGCTGCGGCTCAAAGGCCTGGATGCCGAGCCTGTGCAGTGTAGGTGCACGGTTGAGCATGACAGGGTATTCCCTGACGACCTCGGCTAAGATATCCCATACTTCCTTTTCTTCGCGCTCCACCATCTTCTTGGCGCTCTTGATGGTGGTGGCAAGCCCTCTTTTTTCCAGTTCGGAATAGATGAAGGGCTTGAACAGTTCCAGGGCCATCTTCTTGGGCAGGCCGCACTGATGCAGTTTCAGGTAGGGGCCTACGCAGATGACGGAACGGCCGGAGTAGTCAACACGCTTGCCAAGCAGGTTCTGACGGAAGCGGCCCTGCTTGCCCTTGATCATGTCAGACAGGGACTTCAGGTTACGTCCGTTTGTACCGGTGATGGCACGACCGCGGCGCCCGTTGTCAAAGAGGGCGTCCACAGCTTCCTGGAGCATGCGCTTTTCGTTGCGGATAATGATTTCCGGCGCACCAAGCTCCATCAGCCTCTTGAGGCGGTTGTTACGGTTGATTACGCGGCGGTAGAGATCGTTGAGGTCAGACGTGGCAAAGCGTCCGCCGTCCAGGGGAACGAGGGGACGCAGTTCCGGCGGAATAACCGGAATGACTTCCAGGATCATCCACTCAGGCTTGTTGCCTGACTCGATGAAGGCCTCGATAATCTTGAGGCGCTTGGTAATTTTCTTTTTCTTGGTCTGGCTTTTGGTTTCATCGGCCTCGCGATGAAGTTCCTCGCGCAGGCCGGGCAGATCCTGGCCTATTTCCTCAAGCAGGGAACGGATGGCCTCTGCACCCATGCCGACGCTGATGCAGTCCTCGGAGCCGAAATGGTCCTTAATCTGCTGGTACTGCTCTTCCGAGATGACCTGCTTCTTTTCCAGGCTGGTCTGGCCCGGATCAAGGACAATAAAGCTGTCAAAGTACAGCACCTTTTCGAGGTCGTTCATGGACATGTCGAGAAGGGTGCCGATCTTGGAGGGCAGGGTCTTCAGAAACCAGATGTGGGCCACAGGGGCAGCCAGTTCGATGTGACCCATGCGCTCGCGGCGCACCTTGGAAGCAATAACTTCAACGCCGCATTTTTCGCAGACAATGCCGCGGTGCTTCATGCGCTTGTACTTGCCGCAGTTGCACTCGTAGTCCTTGGTAGGTCCAAAGATGCGTGCACAGAACAGGCCGTCGCGTTCGGGCTTGAAAGTGCGGTAGTTAATGGTCTCGGGCTTTTTGACTTCGCCGTAGGACCACTCACGGATGACTTCCGGGGACGCTATGGAAATCTGTATGGCCTTCAGGTTGCGCACGTTGGCGAGATTGCCTGAAGTTCCGCGGTTGGAATAGAGATTGTCCATGCTCATATTCTGTATATTCCTTAGCCAGGGGATGCCAGCATCCCCTGGCTCAAGCTGTATGTGTGCTGGAAGATCGTGCTTTCAGGCTAGCGTTCGTTGAACGGCACAAACCCTACAGGGCTTGGACGCTTTTTGCTTTCTTCCTGATGCAGCGTCACATTGAGGCCTAAGGACATAAGTTCCTTGACCAGGACGTTGAACGACTCGGGAAGTCCGGCTTCAAGGAAGTTGTCTCCCTTGACGATCTTCTCGTACATCTTGACACGTCCTGTGACGTCATCGGACTTGATGGTGAGGAATTCCTGCAGGAGGTAGGAAGCTCCGTATGCCTCAAGTCCCCAGACTTCCATTTCACCGAGTCTCTGACCGCCGAACTGAGCCTTGCCGCCCAGAGGCTGCTGGGTAACCAGGCTGTAGGGGCCGGTAGAACGGGCGTGGATCTTTTCGTCAACCAGGTGATGGAGTTTGAGCATGTACATAACGCCCACGGTGACCCTTCTCTGGAAGCGTTCGCCGGTACGGCCGTCGTACAGCACGTTTTTGCCATCATCGTCATAGCCTTCCTGCTTGAGCTTTGCCCAGATTTCGTCTTCTGTGACACCGCCCTCGGCAGGCTTATGCTGCATGATGATGCTTTTCTTCATCCAGCCCCAGATTTCCTCTTCGGTAGCACCGTCGAAGACAGGGGTCCTTGTAATGATGCCTTTCTTCAGCTTGCGCACGGCAACCCGGAGTGTCTCGTCATCCATTTCGTCAACCAGCTTGCTGATTTCCTCGGATGCAAAGATATCCTTGACCTCGTCGCGTACAGCCTGCATGGCCTTGCCGGACTCGACCATGTCGGCCAGCAGGCGGCCCAGTTCCTTGGCGCCCCATCCAAGATGGGTTTCCAGAATCTGGCCGATGTTCATACGGGAAGGCACGCCCAGAGGATTGAGGACGATGTCAACAGGACGGCCGTCTGCAAAGAAGGGCATGTCTTCTTCAGGCAGAATCATGGACACGACACCCTTGTTACCATGGCGTCCTGCCATCTTGTCGCCCACGGACAGCTTACGCTTGATGGCCACATAGACCTTGACCATGCGCACAACGCCCGGAGCCAGATCGTCTCCCTCTGTCACCTTTTCGCGCTTGGAGTCGTAGATCTTCTTGATGAAGTTAAGCTGAGCCTCGTATTCCTCAAGAATCTGGGCTACTTGGTCATTGACATCGCGGTTCTTGAAGAGGTTGGCGAATTTCTTGACCGGCAGCACGGCAATGTGCTCGGCTGTCAGGGAGGCCCCTGCATCAACCAGCGTCTCCATGCCATGCTTGGGATGCATTACGGTCTGCACCACCTGCTTGCCCAGGACAATGGGGCTTAAGCGCTTGCGGAAGCTGTCACCAAGAATGCGGATGTGATCGTCTTCCTTCTGGTTCAGGATATCGATCTCATGCTGCTCTATGTTCTTGGTGCGCTCGTCCTTCTCGCCGGTGCGGCGGTTGAAGACCTTGACATCAATGACTGTGCCTTCCACTCCCGGAGGTACCTTGAGGGAGGTGTTTTTCACATCCTTAGCCTTGTCGCCAAAGATGGCGCGCAGCAGCTTTTCCTCAGGAGTCAGCAGGGTTTCGCCCTTGGGGGTGATCTTGCCGACAAGGATATCGTCAGTCTTCACGGAAGCGCCTATGCGGATAATGCCGGACTCGTCCAGATTATGGCGCATGTCCTCGGACACGTTGGGAATATCGTTGGTGATTTCCTCGGGTCCTAACTTGGTGTCACGGGCGACAACCTCGAATTCCTCGATATGGATGGAGGTGAAGATGTCTTCCTTGACCACCTTTTCAGAAATGAGAATGGCGTCTTCGTAGTTGTAGCCGCACCAGGGCATGAAGGCGACGGTGAGGTTTTTGCCAAGGGCAAGCGTACCGTCCTCAATACCCGGGCCGTCGGCCAGGACGTCGCCCTTCTTTACCTTCTGTCCGGGCATGCAGGTGGCCTTCTGGCCAAAGCATGTATTCTGGTTGGACTTGTGGAACTTGAGCAGGTCGTAGGCACGGATGCCGTTGGTTTCGGGATAGATGCCGCCTTCGTAGCTGACAATGATGCGGTCAGCATCGGCGTACTTGACCTCGCCGTCAGCAGGGGCAACCAGGCAGGCGCC
>JAUMVQ010000229.1 GCA_030530085.1 Desulfovibrionaceae bacterium
ATGACCTTGACATCTATGGCAAGTACATCTGGACCAGGGTGCAGGGCACGGACGACACGCTGACCACAAAGGACAAGTTTGAGTACGATGACATGGATTCCAACAGGGTCCGTTTCGGCGTGCGCTACACTTACAAGGGGTCTGAGCGCTTCAGGCCTTATGTGGGTGCAGCCTTTGAGCATGAGTTCTCAGGATCCTGCGAGTCCAGGACCTTTGGCTATCGTGTGGCAGCACCCAGCTTTGAGGGCAGCACCGGCATGGGCGAGATTGGCCTTGTCATGAAGCCTTCCGAAGACCTGCCTCTCTCCATCAATCTTGGCGTGCAGGGCTATGTGGGCCAGAAGCAGGGCGTTTCCGGCAACTGCAACATCATGTATGAATTTTAGTTTGTAACAAAGGCCCGTTCCCGCCAGGTGAACGGACATAAGACAGGGCCTCCTTTTTCTTGCAAAGCCTCAAGTGCCGATAGCGGCATGCAGGTTGCAAAGGGAAGGGGGGCCTTTTTTGCTGTGTTTTCCGTACCGATGATTTTTGGCATATCTCCTGCACCGTGGTGGCTGAATGCAGAACACATGACAGCCGGCTGTCAAAAGCCTGCAGCCCGGACAGAGACAGGAAGATGGCAGTGGCTCAAAGTAACAGAGGACCAGGTAGAAAAGCATGTGAGGGATCTTTTGCAGCAGGGAAGTATTGCAACGGAAGAAAGGGCAGGAAAGTCCTGTATTGCCTGTGCAAGGAACGGTGATGCCGGCAGATAGCCGGCAGGAAAAAGAGAGCGCATTGCAGGCTGCATGAGGCAGCCTGCAGGGAAGGGGGGCAGTCTGAAGTAGTCAGGAGTCATGCGCCCAGGCGTGCGGGCCGCATGTCCGGAAAAGGCTGAAAGAGATATGGCTGCACCCGGATCCTGGCCAGCAAAAGGCCCTGCTTGCAAATTGTGTTCCGGGCAGCAGGAAGCCATATCATACGGCTGAAACAGCCTTTTGGGAAAAAAAAGAGAAATAATAATGCTCCTCCTTTGGAATGGCTTGCGTTTTTTTTTTTTTTTCAAATTACAATAATACAGTTTTGTCTAGTTTTACTAGCAGTCCGCAAGCTCTTTTTTCGTCAGGAACGGGATTTTCACTCCGGTACAGGATGCAAAAATCCCTCATTGTACTGTGCTAAAAGCAGCATGCTGTAAGGACAGCATACCCATAGCAGCAATGTGGATTTGTTTTCTTGTCTCCAACTGTTTCAATTGAAGAAAAACATGGAGCAGTAGGACTGCTTATCTATTTTTCACCTTTGCAGGACAAAACGCTACAGGCTGAAGCTGCATGCTTCATGGCAGGGGTGAAACGGAAGGAGAAAAGAATGACATTCAGAAAAACGGCTTGTATTGCCACACTGCTCATGTCCTGCCCCATACTGTGCCAGGCCGCAGACGCAACGCACTCTGCATCAGACTGCAATAACACAGTAACAGTGGTGGATTCAACCGAACCCACGTTTTTTGGTGGGGCGGCTGGTGACATCTTAAGTGAAGAGATCGACAGAGCCGAAGCCTCATACAATACTATCACTGTGACAAACAGCACAGGCATAAATGGTATCTTTGGCGGTTTAGCCACGGTTTATTGCACTGAAGGAAATGTTGGCAATCCTGAGGCGTCTGCAATAGCGAACGGGAACTGGGTGACAGTGACTGACTCGAAAGCCGATTATGTACCACCTGAAACATATGACCCTGATTCGGGTGAAATGATAGCAAGTATCAATGCGATCACAGGCGGTTTGACCTCATCCACCGTTATGGATGGTGCTGTTTTTAACAAGGACTGTGCCGTAAAAGGCACTTTTGCTGCAAATGGCAATACCGTTGTCCTGAACGGCGGATCCTACGTCGATACTTATATCACAGGCGGTTCAGCATCACGTTTGTGGTATGTGGAAGAAGATTATTCCGAAGATACTCCCAGGATTCCCAATGTTGATACAAGTGCGCTGACAGTTGAGGCAAAGGACAACAGAATAGAACTGAGAAACGGAAGTAACGGAGAAGCTCCGGATTTTAATGGAACATGCCTTCTTATAGGCGGCTGGGCACGTTTTGTGCTCGCTTCTCCTATTGATTCTTCAAGTGCGGAGCTGGGATATAAAACATTGAGCACCGTTAACGGCACTGTCAGCGGTAACAGCCTGAATTTCTATGATGTCAAGGGGATGAAGGCTGGCAATATCATGGGTTTTCAGAGTCTCAACTATGAGTACACTGAAATGCATGCCGGCGATGTCATCCTGGAACTGACAGGAAACTATCTTGAGAGTGAGGGCGGAGCTTATAAGCCTTCCACTGTCACAGGCCAGAAGACTTCCATTGCCGATGCAAAAGTGACTGTCAGCGTAGGCCGCCTGTATGGCAAGGACAATGGTGATTCCCAGGCCGGCGACAAGATCATCCTCCTGAAGAACGACAACGGTCTTGACGTTACAGGCATACAGAAAAGCGTGTCTATTATCAAAGGGGACACCCTGCTGGAATACGATGCTGTCATTGAGAGCAATGAGACAGAGCTCTATCTGATCAACAGAGGGTTAAAGGCTCAGTCAGGCACCAAGGCCCTGGCCGAAGGTGCTGCCGCAGGCCTTGCCCTTGTCAATGAGTCTGCCAACACCTCTATTGAGTTTTTGCGTGACTTCTCCCTTTCAGCCGGCTCTGTGACGCCTTTTGTGCATGTGCAGGCTTCTTCCATGCGTCATGAGACAGGCTCAAGCATCAATCTGAGCACAGTTTCCCTTCTGGCTGGCTTAGGCACTGGCTTTGAGACCGGTGCCGGCAAGCTGAGCGCCGGTGCCTTCTTTGAATACGGCAAGGGTTCCTATACAACCCACAACTCCTTCGACAGCCGCTCCGATATCGACGGCGACGGCAACTCCTGGTACATGGGCGGCGGCATCCTGGCCAAG
>JAUMVQ010000230.1 GCA_030530085.1 Desulfovibrionaceae bacterium
CTTACAAGAATCAGGGGGCTTTGTTGCCTGTCCCTGAGTATGGGCCCAAAATATTGAATGAGATCCTTTTGCCACAGCTTTATGAGAGCTTATGATGGCATGCGATCCATAGTCCGGAGGATAGAATGCTCAACGCCAAGGAATGTGTTCTGTACAGTGGCGGTGCTGCCGGCACCGAGCAGTTTTTCGGCACCCTGGCCGAGGGTTGGGGAATTGAGGAAGTCAACTACAGCTTTGAAGGGCACCAGATAGAACGCAAAAGAGGCGTGCGCGTGCTCACAAGCGAAGAGCTGGCCCTGAAGGATGTCAGCCTGACGTATGTCTCCAAGCTCATGAACCGCGAATACACGCAGGCGCCATTGTTCCGCAAAATACTGCAGAGCATCTGCTGGCAGGTCAGCAGCGGCAGGCAGGTCGTGGTTGTGGGCGCCATACAGCCCGATGGCACCGTGAAAGGCGGTACGGGCTGGGGTGCTGAATTTGCCAAGATCTGCAACAAGCCCCTGCTCGTTTTTGACCAGGTGAAGAACGGCTGGTTTGAATGGTCTTCCTCCAGCTGGAACGCCGTTGAAAATCCTGTCATTACCCAGACACACTTTGCGGCCACAGGCACCCGTTTCCTTGAGGACAACGGACGCGACGCCATCCAGGATATTTTCAAGCGGTCATTCAGCCGCTAGCAGCCGCCAGACCGACTGCCTGCTTTTTGCATGTCCCCTTTGAGCCTCCCCGGACAAGCTTTGGGGAGGCCGGGGGCTTGTGCCCCTTTGGGAAGGGACTAGAGACGGGCGTGCAGGAGAAACACATGGCCAGGACATTCAGCCCTGTAGAAAACAGCATCCTCCGCATTGTGCAGAAGGATCTGCCTGATTCCCTTACACCCTATGCCGATATTGCAGCACAGGCAGGGTGCAGCGAGGAAGAAGTGCTCTCCCTTCTGCGTACCCTCAGGGAAGAGGGCGTCATCCGCCGCTTCGGGGCCAGCATCAAGCATCAGAAGGCAGGCTGGGCCCACAATGCCATGGTTGCCTGGACTGTGCATGGCCTGGACGTGGAGGACTTAGGCAGAAAAGCTGCCGAAAACAGCAATGTTTCCCATTGCTATTACAGGCCTTCCTCAGCCGCAGACTGGCCCTATGAGCTGTACACCATGGTGCATGGCAGGAGCAGCGAAGAGGTGGACCAGGTTATAGCCGGGTTAAAGCAGGCACTTGGCCTCAATGAGTACAGCGTCCTGCACAGCAAGCGCGAGTTCAAGAAGATTTCGCCCACTTATTTCTGACAGCTGGGCCGTCAGGCCCTGCCTTGCTGCCGCAACCTGCTGTTGCGGCATATTTTTTTCGCATCGTGTGTTGCCATCCTTGTGACGCACAGGAGTAGTCATGTCTTCCAGATCTGAAGATTTGTTTGCCAGGGCCTGTGAACTGATCCCCGGCGGCGTAAACAGCCCTGTCAGGGCCTGCCATAATGTACACTGTCATCCTGCCTTTATTGCCAGGGGCAAGGGATCGCATCTTTTTGATGTAGACGGCAAGGAATACGTGGACTTTGTCCTCTCCTGGGGGCCGATGATACTGGGACATGCAAAAGAGGAAGTCACCAGGGCTGTCGCCGAGGCCGCAGGGCGCGGCACCAGCTACGGTGCTCCCTGCGAGGATGAGGTTACGCTTGCAGCCATGGTGACAGAGGCCCTGCCCTCAGTGGAAATGGTGCGCATGGTGAACTCCGGCACAGAGGCTACCATGAGCGCCCTGCGCCTGGCCCGCGGCTATACAGGCAGAAACAAGCTTGTCAAATTTATCGGCTGCTACCACGGCCATGCCGATCCCTTCCTGGCTGCAGCAGGATCCGGCGTTGCCACCTTCTCCATTCCGGGCACTCCCGGCGTGCCTGAATCTGTTGTGGCAGATACACTGCTTGCACCCTACAATGACCTTGAGGCCGTGCGCTCTATCTTTGAGCAGCAGGGCAGCGAGATAGCCGCTGTTATCGTGGAGCCTGTGGCTGCCAACATGGGCCTGGTCGAGCCCGCCGAGGGCTTTTTGCAGGGCCTGCGCGAGCTGACGGCAAAGCATGGCGCCCTGCTGATCTTTGACGAGGTCATCACCGGCTTCCGCCTCTCCTACGGCGGAGCCCAGGCCCGCTACGGCATTACGCCCGATCTGACCACGTTTGGCAAAATTATCGGCGGCGGCCTTCCTGTCGGCGCCTTTGGCGGCAAGGCCGAAATCATGAATCATATCGCACCCAGGGGCGAGGTTTACCAGGCAGGCACATTGTCAGGAAATCCCCTGGCCATGGCTGCAGGGCTGGCCACGCTGCGCCTGCTTAAGTCCTGCGACTATGCAGCCTTGGAAAAGCGTACTGCGGCCTTTGCCCATGAGCTTGAGGCAGTGCTGTTGCAAAAGGGCGTGCCGGTCCAGGTGCACACCATAGCTTCCATGTTTACGCCCTATTTCTGCGATACTCCCGTTACCTGCTTTGCCGATGTCAAAAAGTGCGACACAGGCCTTTTTGAAACCTTCTACAAGCAGATGAGGGAGCAGGGCATCTTCCTTGCGCCGTCTGCCTTTGAGACAGGCATGGTCAGCTTTGCCCACACAGATGACGACTTTAATAAGGCTCTTGAGGCTGCCAAAAAAGTTGCCTTTTAGCAGCACTGCCAGCACGTAAAACATTTGCATAAAAAAGGCCGGGACTGATTCAGTTCCGGCCTTTGTGGTTTCTAAAGGAAGTGCATCATTCCTGCTTAATTACAAGCAGGAAGGGTGCATATGTTGGGATGGCTTAGTAACGGGGGGCTCTGGGAGCACGGGGTTTTGCCTCGTTGACACGAAGCATGCGGCCTCCGAAATCATGGTTGTCGAGGGCGGTGATGGCAGCCTGAGCGCCGTCGTCTTCCATCTCGACAAAACCAAAACCGCGGGCACGGCCAGTTTCCC
>JAUMVQ010000231.1 GCA_030530085.1 Desulfovibrionaceae bacterium
TGTCAGGCAAATTAATAATTGCAATACAACAGAAAATATTTGATTTCTTTTCAAGAACGTAGGCGGAAAAAACTCCGTGATATGGAGGAAGAAATGATTGATCTTTATCGAGGGTCTACGTGCTCTTGATAAAAAATAAAGTATAAGTTCAGTACAGTGCGGCTCTGGCTAGTCTTATTTCCTGACATTTCTGATAAGCTGTATCGCCAAGGAGAAGCTTGGCTAATCTAGTCCAGCCACTAAACAGAACACGAATCCGGACACTCCCCCGGGTACTACTCCAGGCGGGCTTCTACAAGCACGCCCTTACGTGAAAGGTTAAGCTCAAGGCCACCTGGCAACTGGAAGGTTTTGGGCCAGTGTCTCATTTGCAATGCCTCTTCAAGCTGGAAGAGAGCTGACGATCGTGCCTGTCCATGCCCTGCAATCATGGCAATGCGCCTGATGGCAGCCATATAGAGGCGCAGGCGTATTGCCTGCGGCAGGGAAACAAGCAGACTCATGGGCAGAAAGTACGTCTTCTCTGTCTCGCTGAGGAGGCAGTGCGCTAACGCCTTCTCTGTTTCTGCTTCAAAAAAATCCCTGTCCACAGAGGCCAGCCTGGCCAGATCCATCAGGCTGCTGCTAATCCCTTTATTTTCCTCTTCCAGCCTTGGCAGAAGCTCATGACGGATGCGGTTGCGGGCATAGCGGGTATCAAGGTTGCTCGCATCCTCGCAGTGCGGAATATTTAAAGATGCGAGGAAGTCTCTCAGAATCGCAGGCTCTGTCTCAAGCAGGGGGCGCAAAAGGCGCCGTCTCTCATCCTTTGCCGGCATGCCGCCAAGGGCTGGCCAGCCTGTGCCGCGCAAAAGGCGCAGCAGCATGTCTTCTCTCAGGTCGCCTGCATGATGGGCTGTCAGTATCCAGTCAGAGTGCGTCTCCTGCAAAGCTTTTGCATAGGCAGCGTACCTGGCATTTCTTGACTGTTCCTCAATGCCAGCAGCTTTTTTGTTTATGCTCAGCGATACGCTGACAACCGGCATCCCCAAAAAATCGCCCAGCGCCCTGACAAAAACAGCTTCTGCATGACTTTCCTCGCGCAGGCCGTGATCGCAGGTGAGCATGGAGACTGCAGCAAGGTGCATTCTTTTTGCAAGCAGGGCCATGAGACAGGCAAGGGCTGTAGAATCGGCCCCACCGGAGACAGCCACAAGAATCCTGGCTCCCCCTGCAACACCAAGCTTTGCAAGGCTTTTTTCCGTCTCAAGGGCCAGCCTTGCCGCCATTGCCGGCGCCTTGTTAAGTTCCGGAAAGGCAACAGGCAGATCATCGGGGCCTGGCGTCATAGTTTGCTGCATGTCTGTTGTGCCGGCCATGGTATCACAAGGCATGCGCCCTGCCTTTTTTTAGCAGCTGATGCCAAGCTGTTGCAGCATGGCATGCAGTTCCTGCATGATATAGGCAACCTGATGAGGCTCTGCATAGGTTATGCAGTCGCAGTGCAGGCTGTTCTGCGAACGGACAAGCAGTTCAGTGCGCAGGGCTGTCGCTTCCACCTCTACTGCCACCACGTGAGGGCTGCATTTCGGGGCATGAGCCTTCTGTATGTCAGAGAGGGCTGATTCAGGCAGGGGCATCCAGAACATGTGCTCAAGAGAGGCGGACCAGCCTCTTGCTTTCAGTTCCTTTTCAATCAGCTGGGTCTGGTCCTCAGTGAGATCGCTGATAAGATATTCACGCATGGCAGGGCTCCATTGTGCCGTCAGGACGATCGGCTGCTGTATTGGTACAGGAGGAAGGACAGGATACAGGCTCCTCTGAACAGGATGCTTCCTGCTCAGCACCTCTTTTGCGGGCCTGGTCACCGTATCGGCTGGGGCAGTGCCCGTCCAGGTTAAATACTTCCTTGATGGTGAGTATGCGGCGGCTGTGGGCTGCCTGATCGCCTTCCTTGAGATAGGTGAAGGGCGCATGCAGGAACTTCTTTGAGAGGGCCTGGCCCATGGATTCCAGGGCCTGGCGTACTTCCTCGCTGTCCGTGCCAAGGCGGTGCATGGTACGGCTGACCTCATCCGCAATTGCTTCCTGGTTCATGTGGACCAGCTGCTTGATGGTGGGCTGTACGTCAAGCCTTTCTATCCAGTCGCGGAAGGCATGCATCTCCTCTTCCACTATGCCTTCGGCCTTGATGGCCTCGCCCCTGCGGCTGGCCCTGTTTTCCTCGACAACTTCCCTTAAGTCGTCAATGTCGTAGAGGTAGATATTGTCCAGCCCGTTGACATCGGGGTCCACGTCGCGCGGCACGGCAATGTCTATAAAGAACATGGGCCTGTTGCGGCGTGCCTTAAGGACGTTTTTCAGGTCCTTTGCATGGATGATGGCGTCAGGAGATCCAGTTGAGGTGATGACAATGTCCACTTCCTCTAACGCCTTGGGGAAGTCCTCGAAAGGTACGGCGCGTCCCTGGTAGAAGCTGGCCAGATCCTGCGCCTTGGCCAGGGTACGGTTGGAGACGATGATTTCGTCTATGCCGTTCTGCATGAGGTGCGTGGCTGCAAGCTCAGCCATTTCGCCAGCACCTATGAGCAGGGCCTTGTGCTGGTTCATGGTGCCGAAGATGCGCTTGGCAAGCTCTACGGCTGCATAGCTGATGGAAACGGCGCTTGAGGCCACGGCTGTTTCCGTGCGCACCCTTTTGGCCACGGAAAAGGCCTTGTGCAGAAGGTGGTTTAAGATAATGCCGGTGCTGTGGCTGTCAGCAGCCTTGCGGTAGGCCTGCTTCAGCTGCCCCAGAATCTGCGGCTCGCCAAGAACCATGGAGTCCAGGCTTGAGGCCACGGAGAAGAGGTGCCGTACTGCATCGTCGTTATGATAGGTGTAGATATAGGGCGCAAGATCCTCCGGTTTGGCATTTCTGGCCCTGGCCCAGGCCTGCAGCATCTGCTCTTCCACATTGCCAG
>JAUMVQ010000232.1 GCA_030530085.1 Desulfovibrionaceae bacterium
ATTTCTTAGTGGAGAACGTGTCCTGTTGAAAAAATTGGGCGATGCTTTGCAGAATCCTGTATGGGGAATATGGTTAGGCCGCAAATCCTGCATCCCTACCGCTCCTGTGTTTGCAGGCATTTTTCCCGATGAAAAAACGGCTGTGGACGCATGTATTCCGGACGGTCTGGATGGTTGTCTTTGCTCTCGTGATGTGCCTTCGTTCCTTGACGGGACAGACAGCATTCCGGATGTGCCTCTATGTTTCAACTCCTCGGGGCGAGCTTTTGCCCTGCGCAGGGTACGGTTGGGATATAGTGGGGATATGAATGCGCATTGACTCGGAAGTTATCCCTATCAAAGAACGACGTTCCATGCTTTTTCTGCGTTACGGTCGTCTGGATGTGGAAGATGGTGCGTTTGTTCTCGTAGATAAAACCGGGGTGCGGATGCAGATACCGATGGGTGGCATAGTTTGTTTGTTGTTGGAGCCTGGAACAACAGTCACACATGCCGCGGTTGCCCTTGCCGCAGATTGCGGTACGCTATTGTTGTGGATAGGCGAAGGAGGGGTGCGGCTTTATTCAGCCGGCCAGCCAGGCGGCGCACGGGCTGATAAATTACTATATCAGGCAAAGCTGGCTCTGACGGATGATTTGCGTCTAAAGGTGGTCAGAGCTATGTACGCATACCGATTTAAGGAGGAGCCGCCACAGCGACGCAGTATTGAGCAGTTACGTGGCATAGAGGGGGCCAGAGTAAGGAACATGTATAAGGAACTGGCCGCATTATACAATATTTCGTGGAACACACGTAATTATGATCCACGGAATTGGAATGCTGCCGATCCTGTTAATAACGCCATTAGTGTCGCAAACCATTGTTTGTACGGAGTATGTGAGGCAGCTATACTTGCGGCAGGTTACGCTCCTGCAATAGGCTTTATCCATACAGGCAAGCCACTGTCTTTCGTGTATGATATTGCTGATTTGTTTAAATTTGATACCGTCATTCCCGCTGCTTTTCGAGCTGTATCTAAAAATACACAGGATATAGTGAGGGATGTGCGATTGGGCTGCCGCGATATGTTCAGAGAACAGAAACTATTGAGGCGTATCATCCCGGTAATGGAAGCTGTATTGGCGGCTGCCGGGGAAAAATTGCCACAGGCGCATCCGGAGGCCGTTCCAGTTGCTATTCAGGAACCGAGAGGAATTGGGGATGATGGTCATCGTAACTGAGTCTGTTCCTCCGCGTTTACGTGGTTATCTGTCACGCTGGTTGCTGGAGGTTCGTGCAGGAGTTTATGTAGGAGATTATTCCGTTCGTGTGCGTGAGAAATTATGGAATACTGTAATCAAGGAAATAGAGGGAGGTAATGCCGTCATGGCCTGGAGCGCTCCTAATGAGTCGGGTTTTACATTTGTGACGGCTGGACAGAATTGCAGGGAACCAGTAGATTGGGACGGCGTTTCTCTGGTTCGGTATACGCCGAATTTAGGTGAAACATCTCCGTAGTTTTTGTTGGAATTGTTAATGCTTTGTTATTTTTGTTCTTTTTTAGAAGAGTATTCCCCACCTGCGTGGGGATGAACCGATGAACTTGAAACGTTGAGACTGACAAACAGAGTATTCCCCACCTGCGTGGGGATGAACCGTACGATATATGCTGGACGGCGAACTTGTGGAAGTATTCCCCACCTGCGTGGGGATGAACCGATTGCCGTTGTATTCTTCCAGAGTGTTCCCCTGTATTCCCCACCTGCGTGGGGATGAACCGCGGTGGTAAACCGTGTAGGCCATTGGTTTGAAGTATTCCCCACCTGCGTGGGGATGAACCGCAGTTCCTTCCTTCCGGCTCTGCCGAGGAACAGTATTCCCCACCTGCGTGGGGATGAACCGCGTAGGCAAAACCCGGTGCAGACAGTGACGAAGTATTCCCCACCTGCGTGGGGATGAACCGTATGTAGCCGACCATGAAGGGAAAGGTTTTACGTATTCCCCACCTGCGTGGGGATGAACCGCTAGGCATGGACACGGCCAAAACGCAGCCAGAGTATTCCCCACCTGCGTGGGGATGAACCGACTGGTAGTCATGTAGCGCACCCTCGCCTTGCGTATTCCCCACCTGCGTGGGGATGAACCGCGAGGCTGACGGATGAAGCAAGCGAAAGTCGAGTATTCCCCACCTGCGTGGAGATGAACCGCACTGCATTCCAGCCGTTCTCTTTCAGCTCATGTATTCCCCACCTGCGTGGGGATGAACCGCTCAAAAACTACTCCGCCGATGAAATTAAGGCGTATTCCCCACCTGCGTGGGGATGAACCGCAAAAGGCAACGGCCCCGACAACGATAAAGGAAGCATTCCCCACCTAGGTGGGGATGAACCGCTGGATTTTGCTCTGGCAACAGGCAATAACAGCGTATTCCCCACCTATGTGGGGATGAACCGGACTGGCCATCTAAATAATTGGTCAGGTGCACGTATTCCCCACCTATGTGGGGATGAACCGGGAACGATACCAGAAGGACGCCGCCAACGGCAGTATTCCCCACCTATGTGGGGATGAACCGCTGTAGGCATATGCGCCGACAAGCTAGGGATTGCGTATTCCCCACCTATGTGGGGATGAACCGCCTGCTTTGGAATTTTGATGAACTACACAGGTGAATTCCCCACCTATGTGGGGATGAACCCTGTCTGTTCGCAGTAGGCACGGAGGAAAGTTCCGTATTCCCCACCTGTGTGGGGATGAAAGGATACCCGCTTAGGTAGCTTAGCCTGAGCGGGTATCTTTTTGTATATCTGTTGGAGTAGCTCTTTTGTTGCTGTGGTTAATATTCTCCACCTCGTCCCACAAAATCGCCCACACCCTAAAAAAAGTATTACTTTTTCTTAAAAACTTGTTACTAAGACCCAACGTTCGCAAATGATGGGGCTGGCAGCTCAGC
>JAUMVQ010000022.1 GCA_030530085.1 Desulfovibrionaceae bacterium
TGCACTGGGGAACATTCCCGGCCCTGGCACAGAGCACGGATGAATTTGAGCAGCTTGTTGCTGCCCAGGTTCCTTCCTGTCGCTGCATGACCATGAAGCCAGGGGAAAGCCTGGATTTCCGTCATTAGAAGATGGCAGGCACGGACAAAAGGGGTTGCATTGCAGTCCACAGGCTGTAATGACCGTATACTGGGGCCGTGCAATATCTGCCTTGCCCAAGCAGGGGATGTCTGATAGAGTTCGCAACGCATTCTCCGGGTATCCCCGGAGTGTGTAAGAATAAGTGTGTCCGTGGCTCAGCTGGATAGAGCGTTGGCCTCCGGAGCCGAAGATCGGGAGTTCGAATCTCCCCGGGCACACCAGAAAGCAATACGGGATGCCTTCTCTGATGGTATCCCGTTTTCTTTTTCCGGCAGAGACGGGAAAAGCAGCTTGTGCTGAAAACCGAGTCTGAAAATATACATATTCAGGGGCAATTGCATCAGAAACCAGTATTGAAGGGAGCTTGAGTATGACTGGTAAGCGTGAAAATGGCGATTACCAGACGCCGGCCGGCTTTGCTGAAAAGGTCTGTGCCTACCTGAAAGAATACCGCCGCATACAGCCCTCTGCAGTTGTGGAACCAACATGCGGTATAGGCACCTTCCTGAAGGGCAGCCTGCTGTTTGATGCCAAAGAGTATTATGGAATAGAAATAAATCCTGCATATTGTGATATCTGCAAGAAAGAAATCTGCAGTGACAAAGTACAAATAGTCAATGCTGACTTTTTTGCCTTTTCTTCAAAATCACTGATACAGAATAAGGGACAAATTCTTGTTATTGGCAATCCTCCGTGGGTGACAAACAGCACACTTTCTGTTCTTGGTTCTGACAATCTGCCATTGAAGACGAACTTTAAGGGCATGAAAGGAATTGACGCAATAACGGGCGCAAGCAATTTTGATATCTGTGAGTATATCATTTTGAAGCTGGTACATGAGTACAGAGATTCTGACACCGTTATTGCCATGATCTGCAAAACTTCTGTAGCAAGAAGTATTTTTAAGGAATTAAAGAGAAATAGTATCAGATTTTCTTCTTGCGACATGCTTAAGTTTGACGCTGCAAAGGTTTTTGGAATTAGTGCCAGTGCCTGTCTGCTGGTACTTCAGCTTTCAGAAACGTTTATGACTTTGAGACACCGGACAGAATAAAAGTACAGTTGCGATATGACAATGGCCGGGTATGCGGTCTCTCAGGCAGCCTTACAGAGGATTTTGACGGGCGGTGCTGTTTTGAATGGCGGCAGGGGGTCAAGCATGACTGCTCCAAGGTCATGGAATTAACCAGGACAAACGGAATATTTCTTAACGGGCGGAAGGAAACAGTCCGGATTGAAGAGGATATTGTATTTCCGCTTGTTAAGAGCAGTATGTTCAAAGCTCCTGTCATACACAGTTTTTCAAAGTATGTACTTGTAACCCAGAAAAAGATTCGTGAAGAAACAGGGCATCTTGAGCGTGAACTGCCGCAAACGTGGGCGTATCTGAACAGCAATATCGATTTGTTCCAAAACAGGAAAAGCTCAATATATCGTGGTGCACCGCCATTCTCGATGTTTGGCGTGGGCAATTATTCATACTCAAAATACAAAGTCGGAGTAAGCGGCTTTTATAAGCAGCCATTGTTCTCTGTTCTGTATTCAGATGATGACAAACCTGTAATGACAGACGACAAGTACGATATGGCATATGCTGCCATGCTCATGCTCAATTCAGAAAAAGTTCAGAAGTTCATTGTGAGTATAGCTTTTCTGGATGCAAAAAGGCCATATACAAAGAAAGTTCTTGAACGAATTGATTTTGATAAAATTACACGATCTGTAACTTTTGATGAACTGGCTGCAACAGAAAAGAAACTGGGGCTTGCAAGCTATATCACCATGCCTGTGTATGATGCATTCATGGCATTGATCAGGCATAAGGCAAATGAGAACTGTACGGCAGAGCGTGAGCCATTGCAGTGCCTGCAGAAGGATGCATAAAACAAGTCTGCCCTTGTTTTATGCCTGTTCAGAACTGCTTTACGTTTTTAGTCACTGGTCCAGGTAGCTGAATTCTTGTCTGTCTCAAAAACAGTCACAAAGCAGACTTTGAGCGTGCCCATGCCGGCTTTTTCCAGGGCATCGGGAAAAAGGCTTGTGGCAAGATAGGCAGCCATGTTTTCGGCTGTGGGGTTGAATGGAACAGGGCAGACTGAGCCGTCCGTGAGTATCTTTTGCAACGAGGCACAGAGGGGATCCTTGTCCTGCAGCAATGTCCTGTGATCCCAGGCCTCGTCCAGTGCCTGATACAGCGTCTTCTTTACCACCCTGAAGTCTGCGATCATGCCCAGGCTGTCAAGGGCGCCGGCACTGATGCCGATTTCTATACGATAATTATGGCCGTGAAGACGCTCGCAGCTGCCGTCATATTCAAAGATGCGGTGTGCGATGGCAATGCTGTGCCTGCATGTGATATGTATCATGGTGATTGCGGCTTTTGCCGTACAAGCGACGGGGCAAGCCATGCTCCTTTCAATATTCAGTGGCCTTCAAAATACGCCGATGACATCATATGCGCAAACAGAAGATTGTCCCTGGACCGCTGCAAAGAGGACAACACTTTGATAAAACAAGTTTTTTTGAAAATTAACTGTATGCCGCCTGATACCGCTGACAGTTTTTTCCGCTTAATGCCTGGATTGAATAAAAAAAGCCCTGCCTGTAAGATTGACAACTTGTTATATCTTTGTCTGCACAAACATATTTTCATTAAGAATATTTGTCAGGAGAACCTTTTATGGCAAAGCAGCCACGATCAGAAAGTGACATGCAGCCAGCACCTGCTGAAGCTGATACCTGTATAGAGGATTCATGCCTTCCAGATGGGTTTGTCCTGCACAACACAGTTGTAAAAAAGGATAAAAGGGGCAGAGATGAGCTCTGTTTTGAAGGGATGCTTGAAGCGGGTATTGGGAATCCATTTTGTGACTGTGGCTCAAAAACGCATGTGAACAATAAGGCAGTCATAAAACTTCGTCATATTCGGGTTAGCGGTATGCCTTCTGTCATTATCCTGAAACGCAGACAGTATTTATGCCCGAAGTGCGGTGCGACCAGAATGCAGGAGATCCCGTTCAAAAAAACAGGACACTTGATCACGCTGGCGCTGCACCAGCAAGTTTGTCACCTTCTGGCTAACAGCTTTGCTACCTACGCACATATAGCCGATATCTGCGGAATTCATCAGCTAACCGTAAAGAATATAGAAGTGGAACGTCTTCAGGAACTGTCTGCAGCTGACTCCGGTAGCGGGAAAACAAGCTGATTTCATCACTATAGACAGTGTAGTGGTTCAGGTACGCCAGGAATTTTGCCTGTCCTGCCTTGTATTTGTGCTTGAGGAGATGATCATGGCTGACCTAAAAAGGGAACTTGTTCGCATGGAAGCGGACCACCCCATTTTCAGGACCCATTTCCCCGGGCTTCCCAGGGTGCCTGGCAGCTGCATCATACAGGTATTTCTGGATATGCTTGCCGAAAAAACAGGCGATAATTGCGAGGTGGAAGTGCAGCGTTTCCGCTTCAGGCATTTCCTGGCTCCGGGAACCTATGTTTTTGAAATTGAAGAGCAGCAGGATGGCCTTTTTGCCTGCCGTGTGCAGGACGGGGATCTTCTGGCCTGTGAGGGAAAGCTCAGATGCCGCAACTTGTAAGGGATACGCTCTATGAACCTGTCCTTGTCCGCGGGATAGGCAGCGAGATCGGCATGGCCCTGGCTCATGCCGTCATGTCTCGTGGCGGCCGTGTCTTAGGCTTGTGCAGAAAGCCGGATACACTTGCCCGCATTCATAGTGCCGGATGTGAGGGACTTGTCTGCGAGACTCCTGAGGATCTGCCTCAGCTCTTAAGGGCGCACAGCTTTGTTCCTGCTTCCTTTGTGGATCTGGTCCATTCCGGGACAGAAAGCCTGCTGGCCGGCCTTGCCCCTGACAGAATAGATGCCTGGGCTTATGAAGATATTGCCCTGAGGGCGCGTTTTTTGCGCACTGTCGTGCGGCTTATGTTGCCTGCAAGAAAAGGCCGGTGCCTTTTTATGTCATCATCGGCAGCTGCCGCTCCTGCAAAAGGACAGGCCTTTTATGCTGCTGCCAAGCTGTGTGCAGAAAGCCTGTACAACAGTGCCGGGCTTGAAATGGCATCATATGGCATTACGGCTTGCTCTGTGCGGGCAGGCTGGCTTGACGCAGGACGCGGACGCACTTTCCTTCAGGGAAGGAAGGAAAAATTTGAGCAGTGTATTCCCACAGGGCGCCTGGTAAGCCTGGACGAGGTGGTCGGCACCATGATTTTCCTGCTTTCCGCTGAGGCGGCATCCATCAATGCCACGACCGTGACTGTTGATGGCGGCTTTTGCATGGCCAAGCAGAAGGGACAGGCATAGTGCACGTTAGTACAGCTGGCCTGGAAGAAGACGAGGACAAATACGATATATGGAAAAGAACAAGTGCCTGGAATGTGTTGTCGCTATTGTGGCGGAAATCTTCGAGCGTGATGCTGCCTCTTTGAATGTTGCGACGCGCCTGATGCAGGATCTGCCCTGCGAGTCTATAGACCTTTTGGAGATTGCGGCCAGGATTTCCAGGGAAGCCAGGCGTGAAGTAGATGATGACGCCCTCTTTTTGCGCAATGTCCGCACCCTTGTGTATGAACATCCTGATGATTCTGCAGAAGACGTGCTTGCCGGGCATTTCCCCTGGATTGATGAGAAACGCAGGGTGCAGATAGCGCAGGAAATTGAGAGTCCTGCCCCCTTTGTCACCTTAGGCGACATGGCCATGTACCTTGAATATGTGCTGAGCCGCTAGCCATGCCGTCCCGTGTCGTCATAACAGGGCTTGGCCTTACTTCAAGCCTTGGCCAGAACAGGGAAGAGGTTATACAGAGCTTTGAAGGCAAAAGGACTGCCTTTGTCCAAAGTAGCCAGCTTCCCTGTATCGTCTGCCCTGATGAAGACTTGGGAAACGACAAGGCCAGTATGCAGCTGCAAGGCTGGCGCTACAGGCGCTATCTTTCAAGAGCCGGATATTTGGGCGTACTGGCAGGCTTAAGGGCTGTCCTGGATTCAGGGTATGCTTCCCTGCCGCAGAATACAGGCATTATCGGCACGGCTGCCCCCACGCTTGATTTTACCAGGGAACAGGGGCTGCCTCCTGCCGATTCCCTTGACCTGGATGCCCTCTGGCTTTTGCGCTGGCTACCCAATACGCCTGTCTCGGCTCTTTCCATACTGCTTGGCGTCCACGGCGAAGGACTGACAGTGGGCTCTGCTTGTGCTTCCGGTCTGATGGCCCTGGGAGAGGCCTGGTTCCGTATACGGTACGGGCGTATGCAGACATGCCTTGTTGTGGCGGGAGACTCCCGTCTTAGCCTGGGAGGGCTTCTTGGCTACAGCAAGGCACACACAATAAGTTCCTGCCAGGATCCTGCCCTAGCATCGCGTCCTTTTGATCAGGAAAGATCTGGCTTTGTACCCGGAGAAGGCGGGGCGGCCTTTCTTCTGGAAGAGCGTGAGCACGCTCTTGCCCGCGGCGCCTGTATCTTATGCGAGATACTTGGCTATGGTGCCAGTCTTGACGGGGCAAGCCTGACAGCACCGGATCCTAAGGGCAGATATGCTGAACAGGCTGTCAGGCAGTGCCTAGAGACAGCTTCCTGTACTCCCTTGCAGGTAGACTGGGTGAGTGCCCATGGAACAGGGACAAAAGCCAATGATGCGGCAGAGGCCATGATGCTTAAGCGCCTCTTTTTTGAAAGAAAGAATGGTCCGGCTGTCACAGCCTTAAAATCATGGATCGGACATTGTTCGGCAGCATCTGGTGCCGTGGAGCTTGCCTGCCTTCTTTGTGCCTGTTCCAAAGGCTTTTTGCCGCCTGTGCTGGCGCTGGACCACCCCATTGCAGAACTAGGTTTTGTCAGAAAGTCTGCCATGCCTCTGCCAGCATCATCTGTGGGACTTGTGGAAAGCTTTGGCTTTGGCGGCCAGAATGCGGCACTGCTTATGCGTGCAGGGAATTTTACCCTGTAGAGATTTTGACAAATGGCAAAGGCCGCACAAAAAGCCCCGCCACATTGTGACGGGGCTTTTATTATACTGTTTACGTTGCCTTATGCGCATGTTGCCATGCGCATAAGGGAGTCTGAAAAGTCAGTGTGACGTAAACTATGCTTTAGGGCTGCACAACATTCTGCACCAGAGGCAACATCTGGCTCAGGGGCAGCATGTGGACCAGGACGTGGGACTGCAGATAGGTCATTATGCAGATAACGACAGTCATGGCCAGGCTGTGAGGCAGAGCGAAGCGGAAGAGATCGCCTTCCTGTCCGACCATGTTGGTAGCAGCTGTTGCCACGCTGATGGACTGGGGAGAGATCATCTTGCCGGTAACACCACCGGAGGAGTTGGCAGCAACGGCCAGTTCGGGGGGCATACCCACCTGGCTGGCGGTGTGGCCCTGCATGCCGCAGAAGAGTGCGTTGGATGACGTATCAGAACCGGTAAGGAACACGCCAAGCCAGCCAAGCAGGGGGGAGAACAGCGGGAAGAGAGCGCCGGTCATTGTGAAGGCAATGCCCAGGGTGGAGCTCATGCCGGAGTAGTTCATGAGGTAGGCCAGGCCAAGGATCATGGCGATGGTCAGGATGGGGAAGCGCAGCTGGTAGATGGTGTGGAAGAAGCACTTCACGGCCTTGCCGAAGGTGTAGCCGGGCATCAGAGGCACGGAGATGAAGCCGGCCAGCAGGATGGCGGTACCACCGGCAGAGAGCCAGTTAAAGGTAAACTTGGCGCCGTAGACAGTGTCAGCCTGAACAATGGGGGTGGTCCTCATGACGAGGCCGTCAACACCAGGCCAGCCGAAGCTGATGACAGCACCGGGCACGCTGTTCAGGAGGCCCTTGAACTGGGGCAGGCCCCAGAAGAACACCATGACGGCCAGGATGATGTAGGGACCCCAGGCACGCAGCACAACGCCGGTAGAAGGAGCTTCGCCTTCAACAGCGGTTTCCTTTTCACCCTCGAAGCGGAAGATCTTGGAAGGCTTCCACACACGGAGAAGGATTACCAGGCCCACGATGGCGACGATGGCCGACATGATATCGGGCAGCGTCGGTCCGTGGAAGTTGGAGAACACGAACTGGGAACCGGCGAAACAGCCACCGGCAACGAGGATGGCGGGCAGAACTTCAAAGGAACGTTTGAAGCCGCACATAACCACGCACAGCCAGAAGGGCACGATGAAGGACAGGAAGGGCAGCTGGCGGCCGACAATGGCGCCGATGGTATCAGGTGAGAAACCGGACACCTGGCCGGCAACGAGGATCGGCACACCGATGGCGCCGAAGGCCACGGGAGCTGTATTGGCTATCAGGCAGATACCGGCAGCGTACAGAGGCTTGAAGCCAAGGCCCACCAGCATGGCAGCGGTGATGGCCACGGGCGTACCGAAACCGGCTGTGCCTTCGATGAAGGAACCGAAGGCAAAGGCGATAAAGATAGCCTGCAGACGGCGGTCATCAGTGAGCCTGGAGAGGGACTGTTTGATGTATTCAAACTCACCAGACTCAACGGTCATGTTGTAGACCCACACTGCCGTTACAACGATCCAGATGATGGGGAACAGACCGAAGGCCGCACCATAAATAAAGGAGCTGACTGCTGTAGCTGCAGGCATCTGCCAGACAAAGATAGCCAGGGCAAATGACAGAATTACAGCTACGATAGCGGCGTGATGTCCTTTGGAGCGGCGGATAGCCAGCATATAGAAAAGGACAATCAGGGGGATGCCGGCGAGCAGCGCTGATAAGAGAGCGCTGCCTGCAGGATCGTAAACTTGCGTCCAAGCCATAATGTTTACTCCTTGTAGTTACTGGGGCATAAGCCCCGGGGACAAGTTTGGCCGGTTTGCGGCAAAAGACAAAAATCGCTTTTTTATAACACTTTTAATGCCGTTTTGTACAATCTGGCCTTGATATCCGTCTCCGCACTTGCGTAACGGAGATATACGCAGGATTAGTAAAAGCAGAAAAGCAAGTACTATTGTCTTATGCTGCCCGGCGGGTACCCTGTCAGGATGTCCCGCCAGGCAGCGTTGTTTTTTTGTTACTTCATGGTGCGGGCAAGCAGTTCGGACATGTGCTCTATGCGCAGCTTGGAACCGGAGGCTTCCGCAGCGCCGCGGATCTGCATGACGCAGCCGGGGCAGTCGGTAACCAGCAGGCTTGCGCCGGTAGCTTCGCTGTTTGCCAGCTTTTTCTTCACGATTTCACCAGAAAGTTCGGGGAACTTCACTGAGAATGTGCCGCCAAAGCCACAGCAGACATCTTCTTCCTTGGCAGGAACATACTGTGCCGCCATGTCAATGAGGGCACGAGGCTGCTTGATTACGCCAAGGCCCCTGCACATATGGCAGGGAGAATGGTAGGTGACCTTTTCATCGGTCCTGGCGAAGTCGTCTTCGGTCAGGCCCAGGTCGTCATACACAAAGGAGCTGAAGTCCCTGATCTTGGCAGCGAAGAGCTCGGCCTTGTGTCCGTCCGGCGTGCCAGCCAGAAGTTCAGGATAGCTGTTCTTCAGATGGCCGGCGCAGGAGGCGCACAGGGTAATGATGGCATCGTACTTGCCAGCCTCAAAGGCTGCGATGTTCTGTGAAGAAACCTGCAGGCTTGTAGCCCTCTGTCCCATCATTTCCAGCGGCAGGCCGCAGCAGGTCTGCTTGAGCGGGAAGTCAACGGCTACGCCGTGCTTGTTAAGCAGCTTCACTGCTGCCACAAGCTGTTCGGGATAGATGAAGTCCTGTGCACAGCCGGAGAAGATGGCCACGCGGAAGCGGGGGTTCTGCGGATTCTGCACGACATCGTCGAACAGCTGGCGGAAGGATTTGGGAGCCAGTGCAGGAAGCTGGCGGAAGCTCTGGTCACCGCCCATGAGCACTGCAGGCAGATGGCGGATGAAGCGGCCGCCCTTGATGGTAAGGGGACCCTGCGAGAACCTGATGAACTTCAGCAGCTTGTGGAAGCGGTCACGATCCTTCATGACCATGCTCATCACTGAGCCGGCTGTGCTGTTGCCTTCGTCCTTGACGAGGCGCGAGCGTATTTCGCGGGTAATGCGCGGCAGATCAATGCCGGCGGAACAGACATTCTTGCAGGATTCGCAGCCTATGCAGTTCTGCACCAGGTTACGGGCCTTGTCTGCACCGTGATAGAGGTAGGTCAGGGCAAGGCCGACAGCACCGATGTACACGTAGCCCATCTTGTGGCCGCCGATAAGGCGGTAGACGGGGCAGACGTTGGCGCAGGCGCCACAGCGCACGCAACGCAGGACCTGTCCGAAGAGCGGATCCTTGGCGATCTTGGTACGGCCGTTGTCCAGGAAGACGATGTGCATTTCCTTGCGTCCGTCAGGACCAGGGGCACATTCGTTGGCACCGGCGATCCAGGTGACGTAGGAAGTGATGGCCTGGGCCGTAGCATTCCTGGGCAGGATCTGGATGCAGCGCAGGGCTTCGTCAATGGTGGGAATAAGTTTTTCGAGTCCGGCAATGATGACGTGGACGCGGGGCAGCGTGGTCACGAGACGCAGGTTGCCCTCGTTTGTACAGGTTCCTACCACGCCGGCTTCGGCAACGGCGAAGTTGGCGCCGGAGATGCCCATGTCGGCATTGACGTATTCCGCACGCAGTTCGCGGCGGGCGACCTTGACAAGCTTCTGGATGTCAGAACCCTGCTTGATCTTTGTCACGTCGGAGAACAGGTCGGACACCTGGTACCTGGAAAGATGGATGGCCGGCATAACCATGTGGGACGGGCCTTCATGGCGGAGCTGGATGATCCATTCGCCAAGGTCTGTCTCCACCACGCGGAAGCCGTCCTTTTCCAGGGCGGTATTCAGGTGGATTTCCTCAGCCGTCATCGACTTGGACTTGATAATGTTCTTGCAGTTGGTGTCCTTGGCGATTTTGCTGATGATACGGTTGGCATCCTCTGCAGTTTTGGCCAGGTGGACGTGCACGCCGCGCTTTTCAGCCTCTGCCTTGAACTGTTCGTACAGCTCGGACATATGCTTGGCGGCATTATCCTTGATCTCGGCTACTTCGTGGATAAGTTCCTTGACATCAATGCCTTCAAAGATGCGGGCACGGCTGGCCTTGTACTCTACGGCAAACTTGTCCAGTGTCTTGCGCAGGAACTCGTCGTGCAGCGCTTCCTGGATCTGACCGTGGTATTCTTTCATAGTCTTGTTTTCGGCCATGTCTTACCCCTCCAGAAGGACAATATGAAGTTCAAGGGGACCATGCACGCCGAGGGCTCCGACTCGCTCGATATCAGCGGTGCGGCTGGGGCCGGTAATGTAGGCGGTATAGGAAGCACCGCCACGGGTCAGCAGGTCACGCAGCAGGGCGGCGGAATTTTCCAGTTTATCCAGCAGTGCGGACTTGCGCACAAGCATGATGGAAATTTCGGCAATCATGGTGCCGAGCCGCACTTCTTCGCTGTTGGAGTTGACGATACAGGTAACGGTATCGGTTACCAGCCCGTCAGCCCAGGTAATACTGGTGTCAAAGCCGCCAAGATGGTCGCGAAGGCCGGTGCGGAGCAGGTTGATGCCTGTGCCGCTGGCCTCGGCTTCCAGCATGCCGAACTCTTCATCGGAAAGGCCTGGCACTGCAATAAAACGTTCCAGCAGGGTGGGGAAGCCGTTTTCGCTGGCAGGACCGTATGTTTCGCCCTGTTTGGGCATGAGCATTTCGCAGGCGCGCTTGTTCTTTGTGACTTCTACCGCATAACGCATGGCATCCGGCAGATCTTTTGCTTCGTACAGTGTGGCGGGGACACCGGGAGCTTTTGCTCTCAGGGTGTCTACTAACCTATCCAGGGTCATGGATACTCCTTGTGATAAGCGTCTTGTGATACGTGTTTGAGGAAGAAAGGATCTGGGGCCGGGAAGCGAGCTTCCCGGCCAGGTTATCAGTCAGAAAGAGATTCAGCATAAATCTCTATGGGATGCTTTACAGTGATCTTGTCATGGTTCTGGGACAGCATGTCAGAGATCTGCATCATACAGGCAGGACAGCCTGTGGCTACAGTCTGGGCCCCGGAACGGACAATGTTGTCACGCTTTCTCTGCCCGATTTCCTTGGACAGATCGTAGTGGAAGAGCGTAAAGCTGCCACCGCAGCCGCAACAGCGGTCTGCCTCTGCCATTTCCACCAGCTGGTAGTTGGGGTTATGGCGGATAAGTGCCCTGGGCTGGGCAGTAACGCCGAGGCTCTTCTTGAGATGACAGGAATCGTGGAAGGTAACGCTGGTTACGCTGCCGGTCTTCGCCTGGGGCTGGGGCAGCTGATCCACGTGCAGCACATCCACCAGGAAGGCGTTGATGTCCATGACCTTGGAGGCAACGCTGTCAATGGCCCTGCTGTAGTCAGCCCCGATTTCCTTGGCGTAGTAGGGCCACCATTCTTTCAGGGTTGCCGTACAGGAACCGCACGGGGTCACGATGTAGTCAATTTTGCTGGAGGTCAGGGCCTTTTCCAGGATGTCAAGGTTTTCCTTGGTTTCCTTTATAAAGCCGGGAAGGTCGCCGGATGCCAGGGCGGGAATGCCGCAGCAGGTAAGATCCGACGGCATGACTACGCCGACATTATGGTGCTGGAGGGCCTTCAGACAGGCCTTGCCCACGTTGGTATAGTACTTGTCGGCCATACAGCCGGCAAAGAACAGGACCTTGATGCCGCTTGAGCCGTCTGTGTTCAGCTCGCCGTATTCGGCATGCAGGGAGCGTGCGGGCAGCTTCTGTATATGGCGGCTGCCTATAATTTTGCTGAACAGCGGCAGGTCATAGGTATCTGAACCCTGCTGGCGCATGAACAGTCCCTGGAACGGGGCCGCACAGCGGAGCATGCCGCTGAGGAGCTGGGGTCTGGTAAGGATTTGCCTGAAAACCAGCTGCTTTATCTTGCTGAGCCCGCGGTATTCGACCAGGACCTGCCTGGCTTCCATGAAGATTTCCATAATGGAAACACCGGACGGGCAGTTGGCCTGACAGGAACCGCAGAGCAGGCAGCGGTTGATCTTTTCCTCAACCGCATCGGGATCCTTGATTATCTCGTGTGCCAGGTTGTCAAGCAGAGCAAGCTTGCCTCTGGTAACATCTGCTTCCTTGTGTGTTACTCCGAAAACAGGACAGACGGCCTGGCAGAGACCGCAGCGCATGCAGTCTGCCAGCTTGTCGTCCAGTTTCATCATAATACTGGCAAGATGGTAAATATCGCCCATACTACACACCTATAATCTTACGGCCGTTGAACAATCCCTTGGGGTCAATGGCTTTGCGCATACGCTGTGAGAAGAGAATGGTACCGCGGCTGGTTTCTTTTTCCATCCACTTGGCCTTGGCTGTTCCGATGCCGTGCTCGCC
The DNA here is from genome assembly GCA_030530085.1 of Desulfovibrionaceae bacterium. GTDB lineage: Bacteria > Desulfobacterota > Desulfovibrionia > Desulfovibrionales > Desulfovibrionaceae > Desulfovibrio. The sequence goes on from JAUMVQ010000022.1 coordinate 12,503, forward strand.
GGAGAGCGTGCCGCCCAGCTTTAAGGCCACATCGAAAATTTCGTCCACAGCTGCTTCCACGCGGGCAAATTCTTCCTTGTCGCGCTTGTCGCAGAGAATGGTGGGATGCAGGTTGCCGTCACCGGCGTGACCGAAGGTTCCCATCTGGACATTGTACTTGGCCTTGATCTCGTTGAGGCTGCGGATCATGGCAGGAATCTGGGAACGCGGCACGGTAGCGTCCTCGAGCACACAGGTGGGACGGGCGCGTGCCAGGGCAGGCAGTGCGTTGCGGCGTGCTGCCCAGAGCTTGTTCTTTTCTTCTTCGTTTTCAGGAATATGGATGGCCGTGGCGTGGCATTTTTTCAGCACGTCTTCAACGATGGCTGCTTCATCGGCAACCTGTCCGGGATGGCCGTCCACTTCAATGAGCAGCATGGCTGCGGCATTTACCGGCAGGCCGATATGCTGGTCGTCTTCCACATATTTCAATGTGGCCTGGTCCAGCAGTTCCAGTGTACAGGGAACCACGTGGGCGGCAATCATGGCCGCAACTGCCTCGGAGGCGTGCTGTATGTCGGAGAATTCGGCTGTGATGGCACGGGAGGCGCGCGGCGGGGGCACGAGCTTGAGGATGGCCTTGCTGATGATGCCCATGGTGCCTTCTGAGGCTACCATGAGGCCTGCCAGGTTGAAGCCTGTGACGCACTTGACGGTACGGGAGCCGGTCTTGACGAGGTTGCCTTCGTAATCGAAGAATTCCAGGCCCATCACATAGTCTTTGGTAACGCCGTATTTCAGGCCGCGCAGGCCGCCTGCGTTTTCAGCAATATTGCCGGCAAGAGTGGATACGGCCATCGAGCCCGGGTCAGGCGGATAGAACAGGTTTTTCTGGGCAACAGCGGCAGCGAACTGGGCAGTGACCACGCCAGGCTCTACAACAGCATAAAGATCCTCGGAATTGATTTCCAGGATCTTCTGCAGGCCGTTGGTAAGGATGACCACACTGTCCGTATTGTCGGGTACGGTTCCGCCGGAGAGGTTGGAACCGGCACCCCTTACGGTGATGGCCAGCCCTGCCTCATAGCACTGGCGGACACACTCCCCGATCTGTTCGGGCTTTGTCGGGCGAAGCACCAGTGAGGGGATGCACTGCGGCAGGACTGCGCTGTCGTAGGCATAGCATTGGCGGTCTGCCTCGCTGGAAAACACATTTTCCGCTCCAAGCAGGGCAGTCAGGTCTTTAACCAGATTTTGACTGATCATAGGATCTCCTCCCAAAAAAAGGATGTTGAAAACACTGTTGAATATCAAAGTACTATGCTTTAATAATAAATAAATTTCTCCAAAATGTGCAAGTGCTTTTTTTTCGATTCACGTTGATTGCAAGAAAAAAAGCTTGCGGTACTCTTGCTGCCGGCAAGACTGTATGCTGATCAGTCTTGCAGTTTCAGTGCTCAACGAGACTGTATACTGATCAGCCTTGCAGTTTCATTGCTCAGCAAGCCTGAAACAAATGCCTGTTGTTCTGTCTGGCTGTACATGGAATGTTTCCCTTCATGCAGAACAGAACATTTGAGCTTCTGCAATTTGCCTGTTTTCCGGTATGCCGACATGAATGTGTGCTGCCAGCCCTGTGGACGTGTAGCAGCAGGAACTGGCGGTCAGACAGCAGGCAGACTCACGCATGTCCCTGGAAGGAAAGATGGAAGCAGGAAGCAAAAAAATCAGGTCCGGACTGCCGGACCGGGAGATGACACCGGACCCGTTTATGGTTTTGGAAGAAGTGTCATCTTTTGATGAACATGGGCTTAGCGCAAAAGCTGTTGTGCATGGATCCTGGTGGGAAGCAGCTGAGGCTGCCGCCCAGGCATGCTGCCTGCACCAGCGCTGGCTCACCTCGTACAGGGACCATGTCTTTCTGCTTTCAGTAGAGCATGCGCTTTTTTCAGGAAAAGCACCGTCAGGAGAGATTGGCATCAGGGCAGCCTTATCGGGCCAGACCAGATATACAGCCTCTTATGATCTCCATATCACAATGCAAGATATTTGTGAACATGGCAGGGAAGATTGCGGAGTTGATATTCAGCTTACTGTCGGGCACAAGGCATACGGCATGGAATTCAGCCGGGAGCGCTTGGCAGAGCACTACAAGGGGTATTGGAAATGGCTTACAGAAGGACGGTGCGATCTGCAATAGATGCGCTTTTGCACGAAAGGGAGCGCCTTGGACTGCAGAGAGACCATGTCTTTTGCACTGATATGGCTGACGGTCCCTTTGTTGAGGAAAACGGCAGACGCTATCTCTCTTTTTGCTCCAATGACTATCTTGGCCTGTCGCAGGATGCAAGATGGCAGAAAATGGTCGCAGAATCCTTTGTAGCGTACAGGCCGTCTTCTTCGGCATCACGGCTGGCAGGAGGCTGGGACAGGCTTTCAGCCCAGGCAGAAGCCGCATATGCAGCCTATTTCGGCTATGAAGACTGCCTCTTTTTTCCAAGCGGCTACCAGGGCAATCTTTCCCTGATGACGGGGCTTATACGGAAAGGACAGCCTGTTCTTGCGGACAGGCGAATCCATGCCAGTGCTGCCCATGCCCTTGTGGCAAGCGGCTGCAGCCTGTACCCCTATGCCCACAACGATATGGACCATCTTGAGCGCAGGCTGAAAGCGCTGCAGTCGGACTGGCAGCCTGTTGTTGTGACTGAGTCGCTCTTCAGCATGGACGGGACTCTGACAAGTGTCAGTGCCCTTGCCGCCCTAAAAAAACAATACGGCTTCTTTCTGATAGCCGATGAGGCTCATGCCGCAGGATGTCTTGGCAGCGGCGGGCGCGGTGTTTTCAGCGAGGCTAAAGGGACAGCTGATGTGGTGCTCTGCACTCTTGGCAAGGGCTGTGGTTTTTTTGGCGCCTTTGCCCTGCTCCCCAAGGGTTTTGCTTCTGCCCTGCAAAACCTTGCCTCGGCTGTCATGCACTCTACAGCACTGCCTCCTGCCCATGCCTCTGCCTGTCTAAAGCTTCTTGATTTTCTGCCTGCTCTTGAGCCTGAAAGAAAAAAACTGGCTGCAAATGCAAGGTTTTTCAGGGAAGAACTGGCATGCTGCGGCATACCCTTTCAGGGAGAAGCCCACATAGTGTCAGTGCCCGCAGGCCCTGAGGCGTCAGCACACAGGCTTGCCTCGCAGCTTAAGCAGGCAGGCGTGCTCGTCCTTGCTGCCAGGTACCCCACTGTTCCCTATGGAAAAGCGCTTTTGCGTTTCAGCATAACAGCCATGCACGATAAACCCCTGCTGAAAAAGACAGTGCAGCTGCTGGCATCCTTGCGGGATGATTGCGGCATATAAAAACAACGGGCACCGTTGCTGTGCAACAGTGCCCGCAGAACAAAAATCTGGTCTGAACGATTAGGCTTCGCCTTCGGCCGCAGTCTGCTTGCCGGTGCCCACGAGACCGTACATGGTTGTGGAACCGGAAGACCAGTACTCAATAACACCTTCGTTGACGAGCTCGCTGAGAATCTTCTTCACTTCGCGGGGCTTCTTGTCAGGGAAGAGTTCGGTGAAATCCTTGAAGTAGTGCTTGGACTTGGTAGCAGCCTTCTTCTTCAAGTAGTCGATGATAACTTCTTTATCCTCGGCCATAGCTATGCTCCTAATGCGTGGCGGCAGTGACCTGCCGCCACTGGAAAACTGATAGGTTGGATATTAGAACTTGAACTGGGTGCTCTGACGCCAGGTGTAGTAAGCAGGATCACGGAAATCATCGATCAGATGATGTGAGAACTTCAGGCCGGTCAGCTTGAAGAAGTCCTGCCAGCCCACGCGCTCAATCCAGTCACCGAGGCGCTCATACTTCTGGGCATGAGTGGCATAGGTGTCAACGATTGTACGCACAGCCTTGGTCAGAGAAGGCCAGCGAGGTGTCTCGTTGGGAATGTAGGCAACCACGACCTTGGAGAATTTGGGTGTGGTCATACGGTTGGAAACCTTGCCGCCAACCATGATGGCGATACCGTCGCCTTCCTTGTCTGCGATGGGCAGAGCGGGGCACATGGTGTAGCAGTTGCCGCAGTACATGCAGCGGTCAACCTTAATGGCGATGGAGTTCACCTTGGTGCCATCTTCCAGGTCCACCTTGGTGGGACGCACGGCAGCCATGGGGCAGGCGGCGACGGCCAGGGGGATTTCGCAGAGCTTGTCAGCCCAGTTGTGGTCAATCATGGGAGGCTTGCGGTGAATGCCGACGAGACCGATGTCGGAGCAGTGCACGGCGCCGCACATGTTGATACAGCAGGCCAGGGAGATGCGCAGGGGAGCGGGGAGGCGCATGTTCTTGAACTCTTCAAAGAGTTCGTCCATGACAACCTTCACAGGACCGGTGGAGTCTGTGGCAGGGGTGTGGCAGTGAATCCAGCCCTGGGTATGCACAGCGTTGCTGATGCCGGCACCGGTGCCGCCCACGGGGAACTTGTAGGAGCCGCCGGCGAACTTGCGGGAGTTCAGGTCGTCACGGAGGGCCTTGGCGGTTTCCAGGGACTCGGTCATGAACTCGATGTTGTTACGGGTTGTCCAGCGGACAAAACCGCCGCAGTACTTGTCAGCGATGTCGCAGACTTCGCGGATGGCGGTGATGGACATGGTACGGGTACCGGCGCAGCGCACGGTGTACACTTTGTCGCCGGACTCGGACACATGCATCAGCATGCCGGGCTCAAGAATTTCATGGTAGGCCCACTTGCCAAAGTTCTTGGCAATGACGGGCGGAAACATTTCGTCGTATTTCTTGGGGCCGATATCGCTGATACGGCCTTCCATGGGTTTTTCAGGATTGTATCCAGAAGAAATAAAAGCCATTGCTTTTTCCCCCTAAAATTAGCGCTGGTGGCGAGAACGGTAAGCTGCGAGGTCGCGGGTGAAGCCGCCGGGCACTTCGTCTTCCTTGAAGAAGATGTAGGGGTTAGCACGGGGTTCCGTCACGTGGAAGGGCTGGGCTTCAATGCCGGTCACTTCAAGCAGCTTCTGGAAACCGGCACGCTTCATGAGTTCGCCAAGGCGCTCACGGTTCTTGCCTTCTTCCATCCACCAGTCCCAAATGTTTTCGATGATTTCCTTGACCTCGTCGTAAGGCTGTTCAACCTTGACGAAGGGCACAAGGAGGGAGCCCATCTGGGCACCGTCAACAACAGGGGCCTTAGCACCGCAGAGGATGCTGGCGCCGCGTTCGTCACCGATGTGCAGGGCGCGGGGCATGGTGTCGATGCAGTGCATGCAGCGGGTGCAGTTGGCGTTGTCGATGGTCAGCTTCTGGCCGTCCCACTTCATGCAGTGGGTGGGGCAGCGGTCGATGACTTCGGCCTGGATGTCGAACTTGCCCCAGTCCTTACCGGAATGGGCACCGGCGTTCGGGGTGAA
>JAUMVQ010000233.1 GCA_030530085.1 Desulfovibrionaceae bacterium
TATCAATCTGGGCAGCATACAATGCCGTGTTCTTCTACCTGTCCCGCAAAGGGCAGGGGCATGATGTCATGACTTCCGGCAAGGTGGGCTTTATAGCCCTTTCCCTGGCCTATGTGGCAACCTATATTTCAGCAGTGGCTCTGGTTGGCTTTGGTGGTCTTGCCTACAAGTACGGCATGCAGATGCTTCTGGTAGCAGCCGGCAACGTCTGGATAGGCACCTATATCGTATACCGTTTCCTCGCCTGGCCTACCCGTGTCTGCCAGCGCAACCTTCAGGCAAGGACTCCTGCACAGCTCATGGCAAAAGGGCACAGAAGCCCGCTGCTCGGCCGCTGCCTGGCCCTTATCTTTGCCGTCTTTTTAGGCGTCTACGCCTCGGCTGTCGTTAAGGGCGCAGCCCTGTTGCTGGCCCAGGTCCTGCCCGTGCCTGTCTGGGTGCTCATCTGGGTAGTGGCCCTGCTTGTCGCGGTTGCTGTTTTCATGGGCGGGCTGCGCGGCGTGCTGTATACAGAGGCCATGCAGGGTCTGGTCATGACTGTCGGCATCATCATGCTGGCCTTTGCCGTGTTCAAGGCCGTGGGCGGTCCTGTTGAAGGGATGTCCAGGCTGGCTGACCTTGCACCTACAGCGGCTGCCAACTGTGGCTTTGTATCTTTGTCGTCAGGTGGTCAGGGCTGGTTTATCATCTCCCTTGTAATCGTGACATCGTTTGCTGTCTGGGCCCAGCCGCAGATGATTCAGCGCCATTTTGCCCTGTCATCATCCAGGCAGGTGGACCGCATCATGCCCTTTGCCATGCTGGTGCTGACTGTGCTGGTGGGCGGAGCCTATTATCTTGGCTGCCTGGCGCAGCTTATCATGCCTGGCATTGAGAACCCCGACGATGTCATGCCGGTCCTTGTCAAGGCACTGCTTCCTGAAGCCGGCCTGCACATCTTTGTGCTGGCCATTGTGTCTGCTTCCCTTTCAACGGCCAGTGCCATCTTTCATATTGCCGTTTCTGCCATTGCCGAGGACTTGCCGGGACGCAAGGCTTCCCGTGGCATGTGGCTTGCAGGCATTGCCTTCTGCGTCCTCTTAAGCGGCGGCTGTGCCCAGATAAAGGGCGAGCTCATTGCCATGCTCTGTACCACAAGCTGGAGCATTGTGGGCTCAACCGTGCTGGTGAGCTACATAGCCCTGGTCCGCTTTGGCAAGCGCAGCACCATAGCTGCCTGGGCCAGCTCTGTAGCCGGTTTTGTGGTCTGCCTTGGCTGGTATCTGATGACGCATCCGACCTTTGCAATTGTCCATCTGCCCTGGTCCGCATTAAGCCAGGTGCCGCCGTTCTTTGCAGGCTTTGCCGCCTCCCTTATCGGCTGGTTTGCCGGCTGGGGCTTTGATGCCGAGGGCAGAAGAAGATCGACCTTCTGGCCGGATAATGTGCCGCTGAAAAAGCAGGAAACTATGTAGGAAAGAGACATCTCAATAAAAAGGCCGCCCGCATGCAGCAGGCGGCCTTTTTTGATTTGGCCTGTAACCAGGGGAAAGCTTAATGCCGGGCCTCAACAAGCCTTTTCAGCTTTTTTGCATAGCGTTCGGCCTCTGAGTAGACACAGCCGCAATATGGCTGCCTGTAGAGGCCCATTTCTATGGAGAGGTCGATGCCGGCCTGCCAGAAGGGGCGCATGTCCCTGTAGAAAAAAGCTGGATTACCGGGAATGGCTTCCAGCCTTTCCCCTGCCATACGGATGGTATCGTGAGGCTGGTAGCGGGAATAGAGCAGGCTCGAAAAAACATGCGTGCAGCCAAGTTCTTTCGCCTTGGCAAAGGCTGCTTCCATGCGGGAGGTGACACAGTATTCACAGCGCCCGGGCGGCGTATCCCTGCCCTGGACGGCCCTGAGCCACTGCGTGAGATCCCAGGAGGCATCGTCGCAGATAATGGGGATGCCGAAGTATTCAGCACACTGTATGGCCGCCTCGCGGCGCCGCAGGTATTCAGAGAGGGGCTGTATGTTGGGATTGTGATAGAAGCCAACCATGTCCCAGCCTTCTTCTTTGAATGTCTTCAGGCAGATGCAGGCACAGGGACCGCAGCACATGTGTACAAGCAGTCTTTTTGAGCCATCCTGCCCGGCGGCTGTGTCAGGGGAAGGCGCAGGCAATGCGCCTTCCTGCATTACAGATGATGCCATGGCATAACTCACGGATGAATGGCTATTTCTATGCTCTTTCCGTAGAGCGCTTCCAGTTCCTTGAGCGCTTCCCTTTTGTGGTTGAGCACATACAGCCCGAGTTCCTGTGACATTTCATAGCGGCACGTGGCTGAGGTACGTCCTCTCATCATGCGGGCTATGTCGCGCAGGGCCTGCAGGGACTGCCATTCGAGATTGCGCCTCAGGCCGGTGCCTCCGCAGCAGGGGCAGGGCTCCATGGAAATGGAGATGGCAGAGGTGGCAGTACGCTGGCGCACCAGTTCCAGAAGGCCAAAGGAGGACATATGCTGTATGTCGTGCCTGGCCTTGTCGTTTTTCATGCAGTTACGCAGGGTGCGCTCAACTTCCAGGACATGCTTGTGGTCGCGCATCTCAATGAAGTCGATAACAACCTGTCCGCCCACGTCACGCAGCTTCAGCTGGCGGGCGATGGTTTCTGCAGCCTCCATATTGGTCCTGAAGGCCATGTGCTCGAAATTACCCTTGCAGGAAATCTTGCCTGAGTTGATATCAATGGCCATAAGGGCTTCGGTCTGGTCAAAGACCAGCCTGCCGCCTGAGGGCATGAGCACTTCGCGGCTGTATATCTGGTCCAGCTGGCGGCGCAGGTTGAAGCGTTCCCACAGGGAGTGCCTGCTGTCGTTGTGTACCCTGACAAGATCCTTTTTGTGCGGGAAAAGCAGGGCTACCGTATTCTTGATGCGTTCTGCCACATCGGCAT
>JAUMVQ010000234.1 GCA_030530085.1 Desulfovibrionaceae bacterium
GAGGTGGTGAGGCCTGCCTGGGAAAGCGCCTTTACTGTCCTTGCCTGTATGGGAGCCAGCTTGGCATCCAGGATCTGGGCTATGACATTTTTTTTCAGATCCTTTTCCTTGTCCAGGAAGTCCTCTTCCATGCGGTAGAGTTCCTGCACATAGCCGGACATGGGCCTGTGCTGTATCAGGTCAGCGCCCTTGTTCTTGAGCAGGACCTGCATCTCAATGTCCAGGCTGTTAAATTCCTCGTCTGTGACCCTGCGTCCCTTGACCAGGGGAAAGACGGTAATGCTGCCGCTGTCGTCGTAGTCCAGCGTAAAGCCCTTGGGAACGGCAATGGCATTCATGCTGTCCAGAAGCCTGGTGCGCTCGTTCCTGTATTTCTCCATGAGCGAGGCACTCTGCTTGAGGAATCCCTGGCCGCGTATGCGCGCTTCCATGGTGGCGCAGATGTTTTTGAGGAGGGACTGCATGGTCTGGCGCAGCTTGCGGCCATGTCCTGACGGCATCCTGATGAGGACGGGCTGCTCTGTATCGGCAAAATTGTGCACATAGACCATATCCGGCGGCGTGGGCGCCTTTTTGGCCAGGGGCGCCAGATAGTTCTGCACAATGAAGGATCTGCCCAGGTTTGCCGAACCGGCAAGATAGACGTTGAATCCGCTGACTTTGATGTTGACGGCAAGATCCAGGGCCTTCATGGCCCTGTCCTGGTAAGGAACTCGCTGGACGGCCTGCCCTTTAAGCTCATTGCTGCTTTCAACGGGAATAAGGGCAGGGTCATAGGTGGCGTGCAGTCTTGATGCCGGAAGCGGAGTTATTGTCATAGAAAACAGTCCGTGCTTTAGGTGTGTGTATGGAAAAATGGACAGCAATGCGCAGGCATTGCCATGTCTGGCATGTTGTTCGGCTTACGTATTGTTTTTGCTATCGTATGGTGCCGTCGCCGTAGAGGCGGGCCAGGATAGCGTCTGCTCCAAGGCCCAGCAGTTCCTTTGCCAGGGAGACGCCAAGATCATGGGCTTGTGCAGCGGGAGCCGTGGCCTGCCTGCGCAAAATTTTGCTTCCGTCCGTATCGGCTACCAGCCCGTCCAGAGTGACCATGCCGTTGTCTGCCAGTACAGCATGGGCGCCGATGGGAACCTGGCAGCCGCCGTCCAGGCCCAGCAAAAAGGCGCGTTCTGCCTCGACGCAGGTGCGGGTAGAGCTGTCATTGAGCCTGGCAAGGAGCTCAAGCGTGCCGGCATCATTGCTGCGGCACTCGATGCCAAGGGCACCCTGGCCCACGGCAGGGACAAAGTCCTTGGGATCAAGCTCTGTCATATGGGTGGCTGAAAGGCCAAGGCGCCTTAAGCCTGCAGTAGCCAGGACAATGGCAGCAAACTGGCCTTCTTTAAGCTTGCGGAGCCTTGTATCCACATTGCCGCGCAGGGATACGATATTGAGGTCAGGCCTGAGCGCCAGAAGCTGTGCCTGGCGGCGCAGGCTGCTGGTGCCGACCGTGGCACCCTCAGGGACCTCGTCAAGGCTGGCGTACTTTTCAGAGCACAGGCAGTCCGTAAAGGGGGCGCGTTCGGGTATGGCTCCCAGGGTCAGGCCTTCGGGCAGGACCATGGGCACGTCCTTGATGCTGTGCACGGCCAGATCTGCTTCCCCTGAAAGCAGGGTCTCTTCTATTTCCTTGACAAAGAGTCCCTTGCCCCCGACCTGGGAGAGAGGCACGTCAAGAATTTTGTCTCCCTTTGTATGGATAACGGAGAGCTCAATGGTGAGGTCCTTGTTCTGGGCCAGAAGGCAGTCACGGATGTGGTTGGCCTGCCACAGGGCAAGCTGGCTGCCCCTGGTCGCAATGGTGAGTCTTGGCATGATCTCTCCTCTTGCCGGGAAAAAGCATCTGGTAGGACGTGGGATGGCTAAAAAAGCCTGAATAAGGCTTAATGGCCGCAGGTTGAGCAATGGCCGCCTGAACAGCCGCAGCATCCGCCGCCGGAGGAATGGCTGCTTTCAGCACCGGAACCTGAGCCCGATCCTGACATGCAGCAGCATGCGCTCATCAGGCGTTCCGTATCCGTGCTCCCGCAATGGGGGCAGGTCACCTTTTCATCGGCAGAGGCAAGTTCCTCAAAGTTTTTGCTGCACTTGTTGCAGCGGAATTCGTACATGGGCATGGGAAATCTCCTTACATTCTGCTTTTGCGGCAATGACACGCATTGCCTGGGGCCTGGCAGCTTTGGCTGCGCTGTCCTTATTTGCCTTCCAGATCGTCCTGCATATGGGAGATGCCGGACTGGATAAGTTCTTTTAAGATTTCCGGCTTGCAGGACAGATAGTAGTCAGTCAGCTCGTCAAGAAGGCAGACCAGCCCCATGTGGACCTCATGGATCAGCGGCTCCTCTATGCTCGGGACACGCAGTTCCAGATCAAAAAGGTCGCGTTCTGCAAGGGCTCCGCCGTCACCGCCGCTGATACCCATGGTGAGCATGCCCTGCTCGCGGGCAGTGGCAGCGGCCTGGATGAGGGCAGGCTCTGTGCCGTCATGGGTGAACAGCATGAGAATGTCGCCATCGCTCCCCATGGCTTCCAGCTGCCTGGCAAAAGCCTGGTCTCCGCAAGCTGTGCTTTCCCCTGTGGCAAGCACGGGAGAAAGGGCCATAGCCGGCAGGGGCAGCCTGCCAGAGGCTTTTCCGCCGCAAAGGACATCGGCCATCACCCTGGCAAGGCTTCCGGAAATGCCTGTGCCTGCAGTAAAAACACGCTGGTCATTGGCAAAGCACAGTGCCAGCGCCTTGGCGGCCTCCTGAATGTCCTCAGAGAAGAGGTCGTAAAAATCGCCTGTCACGTGCAGGGCATCCTGGCCGCGCTGGGCAATGATTTCTGGGCAGTCATCCTTGATTGTCAGCTTAAATGACATGTTCTG
>JAUMVQ010000023.1:0-1298 GCA_030530085.1 Desulfovibrionaceae bacterium
GTCCGGTTACAGAGCGCACCCTGGAAGACTATCTTACCCTGTCAAGAAAGGATGCCAGGGAAGGAAATACGCACTACAGCGAGCTGAAGGAGCGGATTCTTGGCCAGGCCGGTAAAGAGGAGCTCACAAACTGCGCAGACTCTTGCGCCTCTTCCGTATCACAGGAAAATGGCGCCAGTGACGGACAAGAGATTTCAGATGATTCTGCCGTTCCCAGAGATGAAGGCTGGCTGGCCACTGCCCTGTCCTCTGCCATGGCCGGCATTGAAGCGAAAGCTAAGGCAAGACAGCACATCAAAGATATCTATGAAGCCAGAAAACGCAGAAAGAAGGCCAGGAAGGCCGGAAAGCACAAGTAGGCAGAACTGCTCACTGTACTTTTCCCTATGGGCGTGTCCGGGGCAGGCTCAGCTGTCTGTGCCAAATGGATAACATACAGACTGCCACGGACCGCATTTTGTGACCGGCATAATGCCGGTCACAAAATACTTGTTCCTGCTTCTGTTCCACAGCTACAGAAAGGACGGCCTGGAACAATATTTTCCGGCATCAGGACATGCCACCACAGACCAGGCCTTTATCTCTGCCTGGAACAATATGACACGCCTGATGTCCCTGTTATCTGTATTACGTCTTTAAAAAGCATATGGGGCAACGGCAACTGCCATCATTCAGAGTTTGGACGGCAACGGCAGGCCCTGTTTTCTACAGGCGATCAAGATAGCATTTATCCAAAAAATCTTCCATCGCCTTGTCAGCTTGTTTTATAAAATCGGATAAAGGATATTTTTTGCCGCAATGAGGGCAGCGCATATGCGCCTCATGGCAGGATCTCTCAATAAGAAGGGAATTCTGGCATGAAGGACAAGGCAGGGTTGTTTCGGCCTGCCTTGGAGGAAAATAGCCCATTATTTTCTCCAGCTTAAAAACACACAAAAGGGAGGTCCACCCCATGGACCTCCCGGCGGGCATTCAGAACCGAGGATGGTTCTGAAAACAGTCTGCTCTTTTCAGGGCAAAAAATGAAAATATGAGATTCTCTGTCCGGAGCTTCTGGCACATTTCAATAATGCCAGAAGCTCTGGCAGACAGACTAATCCATGTTTCTCCGCACAAAAGCGGGAATATCTAGCAAGTTTTCATCGTATTTGTTGTCAAAATTCCCATGAGGATAATGCTCATCCAGGCTGTAAGGAATTTTGCCGTTTTCAGCTTCCCAGCGGTCACGGGCATCGTGACGGAAATCCCTGCTTTTGATTTGCGGATCATAGGGATTAGGCTGTGGCTGCACCACATGG
>JAUMVQ010000023.1:1308-17773 GCA_030530085.1 Desulfovibrionaceae bacterium
CGATTTGCGGCTGGGGCTGTATGATTTGCGGCTGAGGCTGCACTGTCGGTCTTGGAGAAACGATCGTCTGTCCACCCGCAGCCTTGTCAGTAAACTGCGGCTCGGACTCAATACCAGTAGCAACCACGGTGACGCAGATTTCGTCTTCAAGCTTGTCGTCAAGGACAACACCCATGACAATGTTGGCCTCTTCAGGCACTGCCTCACTGATCCTGTTGCCGATGATTTCCATTTCTTCCTGGGTAATATTCTCAGGACCGGTGATGTTGTACAGGACGGCCTTGCAGGTGCTGAGGTTGACATCCTCAAGCAGAGGGCTGGTAATAGCATTGTGCACAGCATCCTCAGCCCTGTTTTCACCCTTGCCCTTGCCCATGCCCATCAGGGCAATGCCGGACTCACGCATACATGTCTGCACATCAGCAAAGTCCAGGTTGATGAGGCCTGAACGGGTGATAACATCAGATATGCCCTTGACGCCGTCGTACAGGACATCGTTTGCCTTGGACAGCAGGTCACGCACTGTCATATTCTTGGGCGCAAACGTCTTGATGCGGTCATTGGGAATAGTGATAAGGCAGTCCACGTGCTTGGCCAGCTCGTCGATACCGGCCTGGGCGTAATTGGCACGCTTTTTTCCTTCTATGCTGAAGGGGCGTGTAACAACAGCCACTGTGAGGGCGCCGTTTTTCTTGGCGCATTCGGCAATAACAGGAGCAGCGCCTGTTCCTGTTCCGCCGCCCATGCCGGCTGTCACAAACACCATGTCGGCATTGGCCAGTGCCTGCTGTATCTGGGTCTGGCTCTCGTTGGCAGCCTCGCGTCCCACATCGGGATTTGAGCCTGCACCAAGGCCACGAGTTAATTTTTCTCCCAGCTGCAACCGCACGGGGGCAGGATTGGCATTCAATGCCTGAAGATCAGTATTGGCACAGATAAACTCTACTCCGACCAGCCCCTGATCCATCATATTCTTTATGGCATTGCCACCGCCGCCACCAACGCCCACAACCAGAATACGTGCGCCACAGGTGCCGCCAGTTTCTTCAATCTGTTCTATGATTGATTCTGCCATATGGACTTCCTCTCTTGTGCCCGCAAAAATCTCCCATTAAAGGGAAATAGACAGATTTGTTCTGTCTGTATTAAAAGCTCAAATGCCTATGGGGTAGGCTTATGCTATTGACATGTTCCCTCCACCCAATACCGCCGGTATATGATGGAGGATGCCAGGATGCAGACGACACATGCCTTTCCTGCAAGCAGTTACAGGCCCGAAGGCACTATCCAGTCTGACAATGTCCCACATGCCATACATCTTCCGCCTGTGAGGCAGAAATATCCTGGCAACAGCAAGAGCATTTTTCCAGAGATAAACCTCTACTGAGTTTTTGTTAGCACATGCCTTTGAAAAGCACAATATACACAGCCGCATCTGTATACTTTTAACGGCTGTGTTTATCGCAGGTGCTGTCCCGGAACTTAGCAGAGGGGCTTATGATATATCCCTGAACCAGCGGCGCATTGTATTCTTAATACGCTGGAACAGCCCTTCCTGATCCTTGACTTCGCCGTTATTGTCAGGCTCGTCTTCAGGCATGGAAACAGGCTCTGGTTCGGATACAGACATCTGGGCCAGCTTTTTCTCGGCCCCGTAACGCAAAAGGCCTACGACCGTGGCAAACTTGGGATTCTGCACCACATCGGTCAGCCCCTTGACTTCAATGGGATAACCTATACGGACAGGCACATTGAAAATCTGTTCGCCCAGGTCAGCAGCCCCTTCGAGCAGCGATGCACCGCCGGTAAGGACAACGCCGGCACGGATAGAGTCCTTGCAGTTGACATTGTTCAGCGTCTGGTCCACGTAGCTGAAAATTTCTTCCATCCTGGGCTCGCAGATAGCAGTCAGGGTGATACGTGACAGTTTCTGCGGAGGACGGCCGCCCACGCTGGGGACTTCAATAGTTTCTTCCTGGGGCGGAGTATCCTGCAGGCAGCAGCCGTACTTCACCTTGATGCGTTCGGCGCTCTTGGTGGGGGTACGCAGGCCGAAGGCTATATCGTTGGTCAGCGTGGATCCGCCCAGGGGGACAACAGCCGTGTGCTTGATGGCATTGTTGTCGTAGACTGCGATATCAGAGGTGCCGCCGCCAAGGTCCACCAGGGCCACGCCGATTTCCTGTTCTTCCTCGGTCAGCACGGCCTTGGCAGAAGCCAGGGATTCAAGCACGATGTCTTCAACGCGCAGATTGGCACGGTTGCAGCAGTTTACGATATTTTTTGCACTGGATACGGCAGCTGTTACGATATGGACATTGACCTCAAGCCTGACACCGGTCATGCCGATGGGGTCAACGATACCGTGCTGGTTGTCGATAATGTATTCCTGGGGAAGAGTGTGGATAACTTCTCTGTCGGAAGGGATATTGACAGTCCGGGCAGCTTCAAGCACACGGGCGACATCGGATGCAGTGACTTCCTTGCCCTGCACGGCAACGACACCATGGCTGTTGATACCCATGATATGTCCGCCGGCAATGCCCACGTACACAGACCGTATCTTGATACCAGCCATCTGCCCTGCTGTTTCAACAGCCTGCTTGATGGAGCGCACAGTATCTTCGATATTGACGACCATGCCCTTACGAAGGCCTTTAGACTCGCTATCACCTATACCGATGATTTTGATCTGCCTGTCAGCCCTGCTTACTTCGGCAACTGCAGCACAGACTTTTGTAGTCCCTATATCAAGACCGACAATCAGTTCACTATCGCTCAACTCCGCCCCCATATATAATTTATAACAAGCATGCTGCCAGTTATATTTATTGTGCGGTACTGCGCAAGACGACCCACACACGACCACCTGAAGCCCGGATCTCCCGTACCCGCGAGAGCTCCCTTCTTCGGGCAAGGTCTCCAAACGTCATTCCTATCCTGGACAGATTACCTTCCCAGTCATCTGGGGATATCGATAGACGCATTTCCCTATCTTCAAAGAAAACATCTATACCATTACTGGGAGTTACGTCAACCGTTGCTACCGCTCCGGGCTCCACCGGGAGCGTTCCGGAGCGAAGGTCGCGCCATATCCTGGCAAGATACGGCAATGCATCCTCGCAGCCGGGTTCCACCCGCAAAACCGGCAGCGACATAAAGTTGTCGCTTTCAACAGGGGCTATGGGGTCGCCCTTTTCATTGGCATAGTACAGCTTGTCCTGTATCCGCACCCAGAAACTGGGCATGCGCTCATGTATACGCAGGACAAAGCGGTCAGGGAGAAGCCTCTGCACAGACACGTCTTCCACCCACGGCGTATCGCGCAGCCTGCGCTCCATCTCCGTCACAGACACGGCAAAGATATTGTCACCCTCCTGTATGCCTGCCAGGTGCAGCAGGGCATCCCTGCTCAGGCGCACATTGCCGGTTATGTCAATATGCCGTGTCACAAAGGTATCAGACGTATGCATCCAGTCATAGATGGCAATGCTGCCCTTGTAGATCAGAAACATGCTGCCGGCAAAAACAGCAATTCCTGCAATAACGGCAGCCATGCTCTTCAGCCTTTGACAGAAACGCACCACAAAGGAGACGTGCGCAGTCCTGGCGGCAGGCGCTGCCTGTTCAGCCTCAGCATGGCTGCTGTCCTGTTCTGCGCCAAGGAAGGTATTGCCTCCGGGCTCCCCTGCAGCACCAGCCGGCTCATGTACGGGACGCTCATTGCCGCCTTCGTCAGCCACATTCTGCGCTTCAATGACGCTCTGCCGCGCCCCCTCATAATTCTGCTGCGGCCTTTTGGATGCCTGTATGACCAGCCTGTTCAGAATATCCCGGTCGCTGACCTCGTGCGATGCATGTGCGCCGAGATGGCTGTCACCAGCACCCTGTGCCGCTGCACCAGCCTCTTTCCGGGACTTTTTGTTTCTCTTTCCGAACAGCACCTGTAGCTACCTCAACGCCAAATACAAAAACTAACCCGCCATGCATGCCGCCTGTCAGAGGACAAGGGCTCCCTCAGGCACTGTGCATACTTCCAGCTGAAGCTCCACGCCAAACTGTTCCGCAACAGCCGCCCTTGCCATTTTCAAAAGGCTGGCAGCCTCTGCTGCGGTCCCTGTTCCCGTATTAATCAGAAAATTGGCATGCTGCTCAGACATGGCCACGCCGCCAAGTTTCCTGCCCCTGAAACCAGCCCGGTCAAGCAGTATTCCGGCAGACAGATCCCCCGCAGGATTCTTGAAAACGCACCCGGCTGATCTTGCCTGGACCGGCTGGCGTTCCTTTTTGAGCGCAAGGCAGCTTTTCATCCTCTCCCCTACTGCCATGCTGTCATCCTTTTGCAGGAGAAGCGTTGCGGAAAGCACTAGGAAAAAGGAATTCTCAAGCCCCTTCGGGACAAAATGCCTGTACCCGGTCTCAAGGCTGTCTTTTGCCCAGGTGCGGACAGCACCCTCGCTCCAGATGGTGCAGGACACAAGATGGGAGCCGATGGTTGTCCCGAAGGATCCGGCATTCATGGCACAGGCACCGCCCACGCTGCCGGGTATGCCTGCAAGGCCTTCAAGGCCAGACAGCCCTTCTTTGCGGCAAAAATGCAGCAGGGCCGGCAACGGCAGGCCTGCACCTGCCTTAACCTGCACCATATCCCCGCTCTCAGCGACTATTTCAGGCCCGTCCCTGAAGGCAGGACGGACAAGCACTACGTCATGATGCCCGTCAAGGCCAAGGATATTGCTGCCAAGGCCCAGGGCAAAGGGCCTGGATGAGGCAAGTATTTCCTCAAGGCCGCAAAGATCCTCCTCACATTCAAGGACAATCTCGCGGGCGCATGTTCCGCCAAGCCCCAGTGTTGTCAGGCTAGCCAGGGACGGAGCTTCAATGACACGCACTGCCGCTATCCCCTTTCAAGCCAGGCAGGCCCGACCCTGGTGACAGAGCCGGCGCCTATGGTCAGCAGTACATCACCAGGCTTCAGGACTGCGTCAAGCGCATCCTGCACATCGTCCAGGGTCCTGGCAAAGGTCACGTTGGTGCTGCTCACCTGCCTTGTGCCCAGGGCCAGGCTTTCGCCTGAGACTCCGGGAATGGGCTTTTCAGAGGCAGGATATATTTCCGTCAGGATAAGCTCGTCCACGGAATCAAAGACCTTGCAGAATTCCCCGAAATGGGCCTGTGTGCGTGTGAAGCGGTGGGGCTGGAAGACGACCACCAGCCTCTTGTCCGGGAATATCATGCGCGCAGTCTTCAGGGTGGCTTCTATTTCATGCGGGTGATGCCCGTAGTCATCGTAGACCACCACGCCGTTGCGTGTTCCCTTGTACTCAAAGCGCCTGCCAACGCCCCTGAATCCGGCCAGTCCTTCCTGTATCTTTTCAAAGGGAATGGAGCAGGCCAGGGCCACGGCAATGGATGCCAGGGCATTGCGCACGTTGTGTATGCCAGGCTGTGGCAGGGTCACCTCGCCAAGCATCTCATCCTTGTGCCACACCTCAAAGCGGGACACCTGTTCCAGGGCCAGGGGAACTGCCCTGTACTCTGCCCCTTCCATGATGCCGTAGGTCACCACGGGACGCTTCACGCGGGGCAGGAGGCGGCGTGCGCCGGGATCGTCTACGCAGACGACATTGATGCCGTAAAAGGGCACATTGTTCATGAACCTGACAAAGGTATCGTCCAGGTTGTCCCTTGTGCCGTAGTAGTCCAGGTGGTCTTCATCTACGTTGGTTACCACGTTGATAACGGGCAGAAGGCACAGGAAGGATCCGTCGGACTCGTCAGCCTCGGCAATAAAATACTCTCCGTGCCCCAGATGGGCATTGGTGCCGTACACATTGAGGCGTCCGCCAATGATAACCGTGGGGTCAAGCCCGGCCGTGTCAAAAATACTGGCAGTCAGGGAGGTTGTGGTGGTTTTGCCGTGCGTTCCGGCAATGGCTATGCCCTGGCGCAGGCGCATGAGCTCGGCCAGCATCTCGGCCCTGGGAATCACCGGGATGCCCAGGCGCCTGGCCTCTTCCACCTCGGGATTGTCATCGCTGATGGCAGTGGACTTGACCAGCACCTGCTCGGTGCCCACGTTGGCGGCAGAATGGCCGATGTGGACAACGCAGCCCATGTCGCGCAGGCGGCGCACATTGGGAGAATCCGTCATGTCGGATCCGGTGACGGTATAGCCCATGTTAATGAGGACTTCGGCAATACCGCACATGCCTGCGCCGCCTATGCCTACCATATGTATATGTTTGATTCTGCTGTTCATCTTGTTCCTTTTCTTCCTTACGCTTAAGGCAGTATTCTGCCGGAAGCTAAGCTTGCCGGATTACCGGCCGGCCGCAGCCGCTTCCAGCTGCCGGGCCACATTGGCGGCGGCTTCAGGCTGTGCCAGTGTTATGGCAGCCTGTGACATCTTGCGCAGCATATCAGGCTTTGCAAAAAGCTCCAGCAGCCTGCCCAGCAAAAGCTCCTCTGTCAGCGCCTTCTGCTCAAAGACCATGGCTGCCCCTGTCTTTTCCAGAGCCCTGGCATTAAAGGTCTGATGGTCATGGGCAGCATGCGGATAGGGCACAAGCAGGGCCGGAAGGCCGGTTGCGCAGAGTTCGGCAACTGTGCTTGCCCCTGCCCTGGTCAGGCCCAGATCGGCCCAGGCATAGGCGCTTTCCATATCGTCCACAAAGGCGGACACTGTTGAGCCCTCCATGCCGTGGCGCTCATAGCAGGCGGCAACCTCGGCATAATCCTTTGTGCCGGTCTGATGAAGAACCTGTATGCCTGCCTCCTTGAGGGAGGGAAGCAGGTTCATAATGAGCACGTTGAGGGCATGCGCTCCCTGGGATCCGCCAAGAACCAGAAGGTGGCGGCGTTCAAAGGTGCGTTTTTCCTGTCCTGCCTGGAACAGGCAGGCCCTGACCGGATTGCCGGTATGGACAAGGGCCCTTTTCCCAAAGCCCTCGGTTGCAGGCAGGGAGACGCAAATCGTCGTACAGAGCTTTGCCATCATCCTGTTGGTGAGGCCGGCAACGGCATTCTGCTCATGCAGCACAGCGGGAATGCCCATGAGCCTTGAGGCCAGTATGGGGGCAAATGAGGCATAGCCGCCAAAGCCGGCCGTGCAGTCCGGCGCAAAGGATCGCACTGTCCGTATGGCCTTTGGCATGGCCAGCATCACCTTGCAGAGCGACTGCGCTGCCCGTATGCCGTGTCCCAGCACGCCGCGCACGTCAAGGCCGACAAAATCAATGCCGGCCTGCTCGGCAAGGCGCTTTTCAGGACCATACAGGGATCCCATAAAAAGCAGCTGCACGTCGCCAGAGGCACGCAGGGCCTCGGCCACAGCCAGGGCCGGGAAAATATGGCCTCCGGTGCCGCCTGTCGTTAATAAGACTCGTCTGAGCATGCTACATCACCCTGGCAGGGAACTGCTGGCGCCGCTCCCTGCATACCGTCCCTCTTGTTGTACAATTTGTTGCAAAAACTGTCATACAGATACGCTTCAGCCCTCTGAAGGCTGTTCCGGAGGTCCTGGCGGCATGGCCTTCGCCTCGTTCTGCTTTGCTACCCTTGAGAAGTTCAGCAAAAGCCCCACGCATATCATGTAGCTCACCAGGTTGGATCCGCCATAACTCATAAAGGGCATGGGCACGCCCTTGGTGGGGACTGCGCCCATGACAACTGCAAGGTTCATGCATACAGGCAGGGCCAGGATAAGCGTCACCGCAAAAGCCGAATAGCGGTCCCTGAGCCCTGTCTGCCCCTGAATGATGCGGTAGCAGCGCCAGAAAAAGAGCGCAAACAAAAGCATCACTACCGAGACGCCCAGAAAGCCCACCTCCTCTGCCAGAACAGCCATAATAAAGTCGTTATGGGCCTCAGGCAGGTAGAAAAGCTTCTGGCGGCTGGCCCCTATGCCCACGCCGAAGAAGGACCCGGAACCAATTGCCAGAAGCGACTGCTTCAGCTGATAGGCCGCAGGCTTTGAGGGATCAAAGGGATCCAGGAAGGCGATGACGCGCTCCATGCGGTAGTCGGCACACGATATGGCAAAGACGCATACAACTACTGCCACCAGGAACATGCCCACAAAGTAAATCTTGCGGGTGCCGCCCACAAGGCACATGGCGCAGAAAAGGCTGGTCAGGACAACGAAGCTGCCAAAATCAGGCTGCACTATGAGGATAAGGCAGCAGAGGGCTGTTGCGAGGCAGGGGGCCAGCATGCCGCGCGAAAAGGTCTTGATCATGGACTGCTTGCTGCTCATGTAGTAGGCCAGATACAGCGCCATGGCAATTTTCAGAAATTCCACGGGCTGTACGGTTACAGGCCCCATCTTAAGCCAGCGGTGGGCACCGTTGATGGCTGGCGCCAGAGGCGAAAGCGTCAGCAGAAGCATAAAAAACGTCCCCATAAGCAGGCTGTACATCACAGTCCTGTTGTAGAGCCAGCGCAGGGGAATCCGTGCTGCCAGAAAAAGCGCGACCCCTCCTATGCACGCATGGAGGACCTGCTTTCTGAAGAAGTAGTACTTGTCGTGGTAGTTGACATTGGCCACAATGCCGCTGGCAGACAGGACCATGATAAGGCCTATGCCTGTGATCATGAAGGCAAAGACAAAAAGAACCCAGTCATAGCCACGCCCGTGAGGCGCCATGTGTTCAGGCACGCCGGCATCATGGGCTGCAAAATCCTGCTGCAGGACCTCATGAAGATCCTGTTCTGCCACATGCTGCCCTGCTGCCTGCGCTAAGGCATCAGCACTTGTCCCGTCTGT
Organism: Desulfovibrionaceae bacterium; assembly: GCA_030530085.1. Lineage (GTDB taxonomy): Bacteria > Desulfobacterota > Desulfovibrionia > Desulfovibrionales > Desulfovibrionaceae > Desulfovibrio. The sequence continues at coordinate 10,076 of JAUMVQ010000023.1, forward strand.
CCCGCCTATATAGGCATTGCCTGCTCCTGAGCCCTCGTTTTCTGCAGGAGGCACAGGGTCCGGCTTGTTTTTTCCCCACAGGCTCATGCCAGCTTCTCCACCAGGTCCTTAAAGTGCCTGCCGCGGTAGGCCATGCCCTTATAGAGGTCAAAGCTGGCCGTGGCAGGAGAGAGCAGGACGGCATCCCCAACTTCTGCCTTCTCATTGAGCCAGGCAAAAGCCGGTTCCATCGTCTCAAACCAGCGCATGGGCACAATGTCGTGCCAGGCACCGGAAAAAATCTGCTCAGACTCGCCAAAGCCGGCTACAAAGCGAACTTTTTCCCTGACCAGGGGAATCAGGGCTTCCAGATCCCCGCCCTTCCAGCGGCCGCCGCACAAAAGCAGGACAGGCCTGTCCATGGCCTTCAGGGCCGTTTCCAGCGAGGATACGGTCGTACATTTTGAATCGTTGATATAGAGCACGCCATGCTTTTCGGCTACAAATTCCAGCCTGTGCGGCAGAGGGGCAAAGTGCTCCACAGCTGAGGCCGCCGCCTCTTCCGGAACTCCCAGCCTCTGCACGGCCTGCCAGGCTGTTTCGCAGTTGAGGGCATTATGCTCTCCCAGAAGATGCGTCTTGCTGAAGCGCCCGCAGGGCCTTGCCGCAATGCAGGGAGCAGCAAAGCCTGCCTCATGATAGAGCTTCTGCCATTCCTCAGGCACTATGGCCAGGTCATTTTCTGTCATGCAGGCAAAAAGGCGCATCTTGGCTGCCACGTATTCTGCCATGTCCTTGTGATAGTCCAGATGATTGGGCGTGATGTTCACCAGGACTGCCACATCGGGATGCAGGGTAAGGCAGGTCTGCAGCTGGAAGCTTGAGAGCTCTAAGACAAGGCAGTCGCATTTTTCCTGCCCCAGCACATATTCGCTTAATGGCGTGCCCACATTGCCGCCCAAAAAGACGCTTTTGCCTGCTTCCCTGAGCATGGCTGTCATAAGGTGCACGGTAGTGGTCTTGCCGCTTGTGCCGGTGACGGCAATGATTTTTTCACCGTCCAGGCAGCGCCAGGCAAGCTCTGTCTCAGCCAGGATGCAGGGGCCTTCGGCAGAATCCAGGGGAAAGTCCCTGCTTTTGCCCATAATCTCCAGCAGATGCTCCAGAGGAGCGCCAGGGCTTGGCACAACAAAGTCAGCGCCTGCAAACTGTTCCGGCCTGTGCGGCCCCACTTCTATGCGCAGGGGCAGATCTTTCAGCTCTGCTTCTGCCTCGCTGCTTATGCCATTGGCATCCAGCAGCAGCACATCACACTTAAGCCTGCACAAAAGGCGTGCCGCGGCCCTGCCGGATCTGCCGGATCCTACCACAACTACCCTGTCCCCTGCCCCGGGCAGGGAATGCACTACTGCCTGTTCTGCAGGCTGGGGTGCACTGTGTGCCGGAAAAGGAGAAAAAGGACTTAACGGCATGTGAGACATGGTTCACTTCCTGCAAAGTACATATGGAATACGATACGCCGGCCAGCACAGCTAGCGCAGCTTGATAGTGGACAGGGCCAGAAGCCCGAGAATGACAGACGTTATCCAGAAGCGGATAATAATCTTGGATTCAGGTATGCCCTTGAGCTCAAAATGGTGGTGCAAGGGCGCCATGCGGAACAGGCGCTTGCCGCCTGTCCAGCGGAAGTAGCTGACCTGCATGATGACAGACAGTGTCTCCACCACAAAAAGTCCGCCCACAACGGCAAGCAGAAGCTCCTGCTTGCAGAGCAGGGCCAGAAAGCCCAGCGTGCCGCCAAGGGAGAGGGAGCCCACATCCCCCATAAAAACCTGCGCAGGATAGGCATTAAACCACAGGAAGCCAAGGGAGGCGCCGATAAGCGCGCCGCAGAAAATGGTCACTTCGCCGACGCCGGGAATATAGGGCATATAGAGGTAGTCTGTCAGGCGGACGTTGCCGGTAATGTAGATAAAGACGGCAAAGACCATGCCTGCAACCACAGTGGGCCCTATGGCCAGACCGTCTAGCCCGTCTGTGAGGTTGACAGCATTGGCTGAGGAAACCATGACCAGCACGCCAAAAGGCAGATACAAAAGCCCTAAGTCAAAGCTCATGTCCTTGACAAAGGGAATATAGAGGCTGGTGTTGTACTGGGGATCAATGGAGATGCAGATCATGGCCGAGGCTGCTATGCCTATCAGGCCGCCCATCTTGGCTCTTGGCGAAATGCCCTTGTTTTCGTGATGGCGCAGCTTGGTGAAGTCATCCCAGAAGCCGACCAGCCCGAAGCCTACAAAGACAAGCAGCGCTTCCCATATATAGCGGCTGGACCAGTCTGCCCAGAGAGCAAGCGTCAGGATAAGGCTTATCATTATGATTAGCCCGCCCATGGTCGGAGTTCCCGCCTTTGAGGCATGGGCCTTGACGTCTGAGAGAATGTACTGCCCGCATTTGAGCCTGTGCAGGAAGTTGATGCAGGAAGGACCTATGATCACCATAATGACCATGGCCGTTATGAGCGCTCCCAGGGAGCGGAATGTTATATAGCGGAAAACATTGAGAAACGTGTAGTCCGAGGAAAGGGGAACAAAAAAATGATACAGCATCAGTCAGACTCCGCTCCAAAATAGCTTTCCATGGCAAGGCAGGCAGTTTCCAGATGATTGGAGCGCGATCCCTTGCAAAGTACCGTGTATTTTTCGCCAGGCTTGATTCCCTGGGAACGCATCTGCGCACAAAGCTCCTCGTCACTCTCAAAAAAAACGAGGGGTATGGCAGAACCAAGCCCTTCCCTTAAGGCTTCCCCCAAGCCCCCCTTCCAGAAGACGCATAAGGGGGCAAGGGCCTTGAGTTCCCTGCCAAGGCGCACATGGGCATCATATGCAAGTGAACCCAGCTCGCCCATCTCGCCAAGGACTGCCACCAGAGGGCTGCCAGAGGCTGCCGCCTCCCCTGCCGCTGCCTGAAGCATGCGCTTCATGGACAAGGGATTGGCATTGTAGCAGTCGTCTATAAGAATGGCGGATCCGCAGTTTTTGCGTGAGAAACGGTGCCCGGGGAGCACCACATCCTGCAGCTTTTTTTCAATTTCAGCCAGATCAACGTGCAAAAGAGCGCAGACAAGGGCCAGGCAGGCCAGGTTTTCAGCCGCCGCATCGCCTGCCATAGGCATAGCGGTCCTGCAGCTAAGCGTCTTGCCCCCAAGAGAAACCTGAGCCTCATACAGGCTGTCCTGTATATGCCTGACACGCGAGGCAATGCGGGCCTCATCGGCATATGAGGACGACTTTGCCGTAAAGAACAGGGTTTTGGGGCAGGCATCCATGGCCTTGCAGACAAGATCGGCATAGTCGGCCGAGGCAACAGCCGTGCCGCCTTCTGAAAGGTACTTGAAAAGCCGCGTCTTGTACCAGGCAACGCCCTTGTCGCCCAGGCCTTCCGTATGCCCTTCGCCCACATTGAGCACGATGGCAATGTCGGGCCTTAAGATGGCGCCCAGCTCGTCCATGTCCTGTGGATGGCTCACGCCGCACTCAAAAATCCAGAAGCGTTCGTCACCTTTAGCGGCAAGCATGCTCAGCGGCAGCCCCAGCTGGTTGTTATGGTTGCCTTCTGTCTTTGCCACGGCACCCGTGCTGCCAAGAACGGCAGCAAGCCATTCCTTGGTCGTTGTCTTGCCTGCTGTGCCGGTAAGCCCGATAACCGTACCCTTGTACATGTCGCGCCAGGCCGCAGCTATGCGTCCCAGGGCCCTGATGCTGTTGTCTGTGATGAAGACAGCCACATCAGGAAAGCGCTCCTGCAGGCCTTCCAGCGGATGCTCTGCCAGTATGGCGCAGGCACCCTGTTCGCAGGCAGCCTGTGCATAGTCATGCCCGTCACACCGTTCTCCGGGCACACAGGCAAAGAGCGCCCCATGTGATACCTGCCTGCTGTCCGACACCACCGCTTGTACTGCCGTATGCTGCACTTTTACCGGGCATGGTACGCCCAGTGCGTCTGCTATTTTCTGCAAAGTCAGCTGCATTGTCTTTTGTCTGTCCCCTCTTTCCTGATCACGCTGTGCACAAAAACTGTCTCAGACAAGCACTGTCTCAGAGTGTGCCGCAAAGCTCGCGCACCGTCTCCTGGTCGCTGTAGTGGCGCTTGACCCCGTTGACTATCTGATAGTCCTCATGGCCCTTGCCTGCTATGAGAAGGCAGTCATCCGGTCCCAGCATGGCTATGGCCTTTTTGGTCGCAAGGTACCTGTCAGCATCCACGATGACCTCCTTTGCCTCTGCCAGGCCCGGCATGACATCGGCAATGATATCGTCAGGGTTTTCAAAGCGGGGATTGTCTGAGGTCAGCACGGCCACGTCGCTCAGCCTGGCAACAGCCTCGCCCATGAGGGGACGCTTGGTCCTGTCCCTGTTGCCGCCGCAGCCAAACACAGTCACCAGGCGCTTAAAGCCTGCTCCGCGCAGGGCCTGCTGCACATTGATGAGGGCGTCAGGCGTATGGGCATAGTCCACAAAGATATGCAGTCCCTTTGCATTCACGACACGCTCCACGCGCCCGGGCACGCCTGCAAAGCCTTCAAGGCTTGAAAAATCAGTGATGCCCATGGCCAGGCCCATGGCCTGCACAGTGAGCAGGTTGTCGGCGTTAAAGCGGCCTATAAGGGGCGAGACCAGGTCCCAGGAACCAGACTGTGCGGTCATGTGCAGGGTGACGCCGTGCACGCCCTGGCTCACCAGCTCTCCCTGCAGATGATGCGCCGGATCGCCGTCTTTGGGGGCAGGGCCGAAGCCGTATGTCCAGGCATCAGGGCACCGTTCCAGAAGGCGTACACAGTAGGCATCGTCTGCATTGAGGGCCTTGGCCTTGCCAGGGAGCTGCGCCTTGGTAAAGAGCAGTGCCTTGGCCTCAAAATATTCTTCCATGGTGTGGTGAAAATCCAGGTGGTCCTGCGTCAGGTTGGTAAAGCAGGCTCCGGCAAAGGGCACATGCCACACCCTCTTCTGATCCAGGGAATGCGAAGAAACTTCCATGACGCAGACAGTGCAGCCGGCATCGCTCATGGCCCTCAGCATGCGGTGCACTTCCAGGGGACCTGGCGTTGTCAGGGGCGCTGCCTCGCAATGGCCAGGCCAGCGGTAGCTCACTGTGCCCAGCACGCCCACCTTGTGGCCATGGGCTGCAAAAAGGCGTTCCAGAAGGGCTGCGCACGTTGTCTTGCCGTTGGTGCCGGTGATGCCGACTACCATAAGCCCGGTTTCATCCGTGTGGTACATGTCAGCTGCCAGTTCTGACAGGGCAAAGCGCGTGTCCTCATGCAGGACATAGTCTGTGCCGTGTTCCCGGAGCAGGTCCTGCACGCCTGAAAGCGTCTTCTCATCCAGCACCACGCAGGAGCACCCTTTCTGCACGGCATCGGGCACGTATTTCTGGCCGTCTTCGCTTGCGCCATGCACAACCACGTAGACACAGCCCCTGGTCACGGTTCTTGAATCAGCACAGACAGCCAGGCCCTTTCTGACCTTTTCTCTCAGCCCGGCATAGGTAACAGCAGCCATAAACGCCCCCATTTTCCCTTATATAAACAGACAACAGTGTACAGCACATATTTCTTTGGCCCTATCCTCCGGACAGCCAGAGGACATACGAGACTTTTTTGTCCTTATCCGCATCATCAGGCCAGGGCGTTCCAGGAGGAGGTTCCTGCCTCACAACACGCGTCCCTTCCCCCTTGAGCTCAGGCATGATGCCGGCCCTGGCAAAGAGTTCCACTGCGTTGCGCACGGTCTTGCCGATGACATCGGGAACGGTTGCGGAGGCCTTTGCCATATGCCCGGGCAGGCGCAGGGCCTCGGCATTGGACTCAGGCTCCTCTATCTCGGCCATGACAACGGGCTTTTTCTTTTCAGCAGCCTTTTTTTCAAAAGGCGAGCTTATGCCTGCTGTCCTGTAGCCGCGTGAGCCGTCATTTTTTTGCAGGTCAGGCCCTTCCTGTTTTGCAAAATCTCCCGCAGCTATGCGGTTTCCATCCAGTTCGCCTGAATAGGCCAGGGAACGCAGCGCTATTTCCCTGAAGACAGGGGCTGCAATGACGCCGCCCCATTTTGAGCTCTGGGGTTCGTCGATGAAGACCAGGATCAGGTACTTGGGATTTGAGGCAGGCAGGAAGCCCACAAAGGAAGCCAGGCGCTTGGAACCGTAGGCACCGGCCCTGCGGTCGGCTTTCTGGGCAGTGCCGGTCTTGCCGGCTACTTCCACGCCCTCTATTGCGGCGCGGCGGCCTGTACCGTCCTTTTCATTGACCACCTCGAACATCATGCGCCTGATTTCCTTGGTCACGTTTCTGGAAAAAATCTGCTTTGATTCCGCAGGAGTATCAGCCTCGCGCACCAGCACAAGATTCTTTTTCACACCGTTGTTCAGCAGCGTAAGATAGGCCTGCGCCATCTGCAGCGGCGTCACGGACACGCCCTGGCCAAAGGAGATGGACATGGTATCCACCTCGCTCCAGCGCTTCGGAGCACGCAATATACCCCTGCTCTGGGAAACCGGCACACTGGTATTCTCACCAAAACCCAGCTCATGCAGGTACTTGTACATGGTATCGCTGCCCATCATGAGGCCTATCTTGGCCATGCCTATGTTGGATGAGTAGCGTATCACCTTGCTGACCGGAATGGTTCCGCGCGAGGATGTATCGCGCAGCACAGAATACTTTGTCTGCCACCTGCCGCCTTCGCAGTTGATGGGCGTATCGCGCCCCACCACCCTCTGCTGCATGGCTGCCGCAAGAACCAGCGGCTTGAACGTCGAACCAGGCTCCAGGGCATCCTGGGCCAGCCTGTTGCGGTACACGGACGGCGTGGCCTTGGCAAAGGCATTGGGATTAAAATATGGGTACTGGGCCCAGACCAGAATTTCGCCAGTCGGGACATCGACAACCAGCGCCCCGCCCCAGGCTGCCTTTGCCTCACGCACGGCCTGGGCTATGGCATCCTCTGCAAAGAACTGCAGCTGGCTGTTGATGGTCAGGTGCAGATCCTCGCCGTGGGGATCGCTTTCGTTGTCACGGTGCATGTACAGATGGCGGCCAGCTGCATCACGCAGCACTACCCGCTCGCCCAGGACAGGGCATGCAAGGCGGCTGTCCAGGGAACGCTCAAGCCCCTCAAGCCCTTTTTCCTTGTCGCCGACAAAGCCCAGCAGCTGCCCTGCCACACGCGTGGAAGGATAGACGCGGGCATACTCCTTGAGGAGGGCTATGCCCGGCAGATGTGCCTCCCTGACGCCGGCAACGGTATAGTCATCCACCTGGCGCTTCAGATAGACAAACTGCTTGTTTCTGTACTTGACCAGCTTGTCGTAAATGTTCTGGGGATTAATGCCCAGTATGGGCCCGAGCGTATTGGCAGTCAGAAGCGGATCCTTGACTTCCTGCGGATTGGCGTACACGGAACTGCTCTCGACGCTGCGTGCCAGGACATTCCCGTCCCTGTCCATGATGTTGCCGCGCCTTCCTGCCACAACTTCCGTTGTCTCATGCTGCCGCCTGGCCTTGGCTGCAAGCCATTCGCCCTGCACCAGCTGCAGATAGGCTGCGCGGCACCACAGGGCAAGGAAAACAAGGCACAATAGTACGAAGAGGACGTTGATACGGAACCGGCTGCCGTCATCAGCAGGCTCCTGTTCTTTCCCTGAACTTTCGGCCGGCTCCTC